>NZ_JBEPWZ010000011.1:0-31129 GCF_041642155.1 Fodinibius sp. | reverse complement strand
AGTGGAGAATGCCGGCATTGTTGACCAGCACGTCCACCCCGCCAAAGGTCCCGGCCGCCTGGTCGATGGCGCCAGCCACGTCGGCTTCCCGGGATACATCGCAGGCAATGAAATGCGCCCGCTTGCCAAGCTCCCCGCACCGCTGCCGCCCGGCCGCCTCATCCACGTCCAGGACCACCACATTTCCCCCCTGCCGGTGAAAAGTCTCCGCGCAGCCCGCCCCGATGCCTTTGCCGCCTCCGGTGATGACAATCGTTTTATCCTTGAATGACATCCGCTTACCCCCCGTTATCCTTATAGGCTTTCACATGCTGCTTTGAGGATCCAAGTCCCTCGATCCCCAGTTCCACCACGTCGCCCGGTTGCAGGTACCGGGGCGGGTCAAACCCAAGGCCCACCCCCGCCGGCGTGCCCGTCGATATGATGTCCCCCGGCATGAGCGTCATAAATCCGGAGATATAGCTAACCAGATGAGGGATCCCAAAGATCAGTTTACTGGTTGACCCGTTTTGTTTTATCTCCCCGTTTACTTTCAACCAGAGCCTCAGATCATTAATATCCTCGATTTCATCCCTGGTCGCCATAAAAGGGCCCAGGGGGGCAAAGGTGTCACAACTTTTCCCTTTCACCCATTGTCCGCCCCGTTCCAGCTGCCAGGCCCGCTCGCTGTAGTCGTTGTGCACGCAGTAGCCCGCCACATGATCCATGGCTTCCGCTTCAGTTACGTAGGAGGCCTTCTCGCCGATAATCACGGCCAGCTCCACCTCCCAGTCGGTTTTGGTGCTCCCCCGGGGGAGCACGAGGTTGTCATAAGGGCCGGCTACAGAGGAGGTCGCCTTGAAAAACAGAATGGGTTCTTCGGGCAAATCAGCCCCGCTCTCCCGGGCATGATCTTCGTAATTAAGTCCGACGCAAACGATTTTTCCGGGACGCGATACCGGCGGGGCAAGCCGCGCTGATTCCTCAATTTCCGGGGCGGAGGATCCGTTACCTTCCAACCAACCGGCCAGCCTCCCGAGACCACCGGACCCAAAAAATGATTCATTATAATCCTCACCAAAGGCTGTTACATCAATTTTCCTGCCACCAGAAAGCATCAAGCCTGGTTTTTCACGGCCCGGGGGGCCAAAACGAATTAATTTCATAAAATAAATAAATTATAGAGTTACGTATTTAATGTAGAAAATCCACCGTCGATAGGGTAGTTGGCCCCGGTGATAAAGGCCGATTCGTCTGCGCACAGATACAGCGCCAGACCCGCAATTTCTTCCGGCCGCCCCATGCGTCCAATAGGCTGGGTTTGGGATAGCCTCTCAAACATCTCATCCTCTTGTCCGGGATAATGTTGCTCCAGGTACCCGTCCACAAACGGCGTGTGAACCCGGGCCGGGGAAATCGCATTACAGCGGATGTTATCGTCGATATAATCCTTGGCGATCGAGTACGTCATCGTCAGCACCGCTCCTTTGGTCATCGAATACCCGAACCGTTCGGCGATGCCCAGCGTCGCGGCCACCGAAGCCATGTTTACGATAGCGCCGCCCCCCGTTTTCTTCATTTTTTGGACCCCGGCCAGCGAGCAGTTGTATACCCCCTTTACATTCACGGCAAACAGCCGGTCCATATCTTCTTCGGTGGTATCTTCAAGGGTTCCGACATGGGCTATGCCGGCGTTGTTCACCAGGATATCCAGGCGGTCGTTTCGTCTATATACCGCCTCAAACGCCTCCTGCACCGATGGCTGGTTCCCGACGTTCACCTGGTGAAAATAGGCCTCTCCGCCTTCATCATTGATGTGATCCACGGTCCCGCTGCCGGCCTCCCGGTCCAAATCCAGCACATGCACGGCGGCGCCCCGGCGGGCAAAAACCCGGGCTATACTCTCGCCAATCCCCTTGCCGGCGCCGGTAACGACGGCCGTCTTTCCAGATAGTGAAAAAGTCATAAGTTTATTGAATTAACTTTCAGATACATGTTAGTCTTTTCCTGCTATTTAATTATCCAAAGGAGACCAATAAACGGATTCGAGTTGTGCTTATTTATTGAACCCTTTGCAAAACCGTTCTTTTGGCCAATCTGTGTATTTTTGCGCATTTAAACTCCTTCCATATGCCTTATATATGCTGTGGTTTGAATTCGCACAGGCTTTGATATTGACCAAAATTTCTGGTTTTTCAAAACCCACTTACAGTCAAACCGTCAACTATTTATCAGGAACTACTGTTATCTTCTTCCCATTCAACAACTGTACTTCGATCTTCCGGTGTCAGACACTCGTACAGTGTTTTTTTGAGGGTAAGATAACCCACGCTTTTCAAGAACTTCTTCTGGAACACCATCCCAGAAGTTTGTTATATTACCCTCGTAGCTGAGATCTTCGATTCCCATCTCAGGGGTAAAAAATCCAGTCGCGGTAAGATTTCCCATCCGGTTGAAAAAGCGTACCCCATAACCCATTCCACTACCATTGGCCAAGCCATTCGGATGAACTGACGATTTAGAGTTTAAAAGAATACGCGCGGATTCACAGGCTGAAGCACCAAGTACAACCACTTTGGCCCGGGTTGGATACTCTTTTGGGGATATTATGTTAGTCCTCCGGTGCATTACCGTCGTTTTCACCAGGACTTTTTTTCCAGCCGGTGTCAATATATAATTCGGGAAGTTTTTCTTTAAGCTCCAGGACTTTTTCTTCACTCACCTGTGTCTGCCATACATAGAGCGAACGAAGGTTTTTACTGTTTTCAAGATATTCCAGCCCTTCATCGGTTATATCGGTAGCATACAGGTTAAGGTATTCCAGATTTTCCAAACCGCTCACATTTACGAGTAGGCTATCAGTGACATTCGTTTGTTCAAGATGAAGGCGGGTCAGGTTTTTAAATTCGGGCAATACCGTGAGGTCGGCATCTGTGACCGGTATCTGGCCAAGGTCAATCCATGTAATCTGTTCGGAGAGGGGCAGTAACAATTCCATATCCTGCCCTCCGATACTATCCGGCGGTTTTGTGAACTGAACCTGAAGAAAATTACTGCCGTTGGCCACAGGCAAAACCTTCAGGCCCTGACCCCTTAACTCTTCAACAAGAACGTCATCAGCTTTCGGGACCTCCGTTTTTTCAAAGAAACTTTTTCCTTCATCTGTCAGCTTGAATAAAGCTCCGGAAATGTCGTCCGTAACTTCCAGCTCCGATACTACACTTCCCTGAGGAGCTCCCTGGTCGATCCACCAGCCGATCAGTTCGATTTGATCGGGTGTAAGTTGTAACTTCCCTTCCGGCGGCATATGGTCGTCATCCGATTCAGGCAAAAGCAAGCGTCTGTATAAATCGCTTCCCTCGGCATTACGTGCCTCAAGTACAGGACCGCTTTCACCTCCTTCCATCAGATGTTCAAAGGTGGTCATCATCAATTCTCCCTTCTTTTTATCCGGATTATGGCAGCTTACACAACGCGTATCCAATATAGGATATATGATATCCTCGTATACCATGGCAGAATCAATATTCTCAATTTTTTTAATTTCCTTCACTTCCAGCGGGGGGGAACCGATCATCGTTCTCAAAGGCTCGGGCATATAACGGGTTAGATAGCCGGTACCATGGGTAAGGTTTCCTCCCTGGTGTCCGGTTGCCATCAGGGTACCCACCATTAATACCAGAACAGGCCCATACATTTTTTTTACTACCGGATAATCGTAAAATGTTGTCCTCAAAATAAATGCCAGAAAGGACAATACCACGACCGTTATCCCCAACCATTGATGAACAGATAAAAGATCTTCGCCGTATCCACCACCGGAAGACAGCAGGTATCCTGTTAACACCGAGAAAACGGCACTTATTCCTCCGGCTAACAGGGCCAGCGGGACGGCATGTCTTAGTTTTTTAAATCGTTCAAACAGAGCCAGGCATTCAAGAAAAAAAGCAAAAAGCAGTAACCCAATAGGCAGATGAACAATCAGCGGATGAAACCGGCCGATAAACAGCACGAAATCGGAAGAGCTGTCTGTATCCAAATCGGGTTGCATCTCGACCATGGAAGAGACCATCGGATTTGTTCCTCCGTCCATGGGAACAGCCATGATTTCAGCGCCGGCAAACAATGTAAGCAAGAGAAAAAAAACGCTAATATGTTTCAACATGCCTAAGCAATCAAATCGTAAAATGTTTCAAATTTTGAAGCCACTCCACCATAATGGCCTTCATATAGCTCGGCCACTTTTTTAACAAAAAACAAAAAATGTATCCGTCAGACCGGAAACCAGTCATAGAAAATAGAAGTTCGTTAAAGAAAGGTTGAAAAGCAGCGCAGGCTGTACCGGTACAGACATCCCCGCACCGGGAAACGAGCAACGTGCTAAACGGTCCAAAAGGTTTCTTACTTGTTCAAGCCAGAATATCGTGAATGATTTCGCCGTGTACATCCGTCAGGCGAAACCTTCTTCCCTGATGTTTGTACGTAAGCTTTTCATGGTTGACCCCCAATAGATGCAGGATGGTAGCCTGAATATCATGTACATGTACCGGATTTTCCAGCACATTATAGCCAAACTCATCCGTTTTACCATACGTCATGCCTCCTTTGATACCGCCGCCGGCCATCCACATCGTAAAGCATCTGGGATGATGGTCACGTCCGTACGTTTCGCTCGTCAATTGACCCTGGCAATAAGCGGTTCTTCCGAATTCACCGCCCCATATTACCAATGTATCATCCAGCAAGCCCCGTTGTTTTAAGTCCTTCACCAGTGCTGCAGAAGCCTGATCGATATCCTTGCATTGAAGGGGTAACTGATCCGGGATGCCGTTGTGCTGATCCCATCCCATGTGATAGAGCTGAATAAATTTAACATCCCGTTCCGCAAGCCGCCGCGCGAGCAGGCAATTGGCCGCGTATGTTCCGGGTTCTCGGGCATCCTCGCCATACATGTCAAATACCCAGTCCGGTTCATCGGAAAGATCCATCGTTTCAGGAACGGAAGTTTGCATGCGGTACGCCATCTCGTACTGACTGATCCGGGAAGTAATTTCGGGATCACCGAACTTGTCCAGGTGCAGCGTGTTCAGATCTTTTAAGTATCCCAGCATGCTTCTTCGACTCATTTTCTTTACTCCGGAAGGATTGTTCAAATTGAGAACCGGATCTTTCCCGGAACGGAACTGCACCCCCTGATGAAGGGCAGGGAGAAATCCATTCCCCCAGAGACGGGAATACAATGGCTGATCAAAAGGACGTCCCGATCCACGGGAGATCAACACACTAAATGTCGGCAGGTTTTCATTATCCGACCCCAACCCATAGCTAATCCAGGAACCCATACTCGGCCGGCCCGATTGTTGCGACCCTGTTTGAATAAAGGTGATAGCCGGGTCATGATTTATAGCATCGGTATACACCGATTTTATAAAACAAAGATCGTCCACAACCTCACTTGTGTAGGGAAGCAACTCACTCACCCAGACCCCGCTTTCACCATGTCTTTTAAAATTGTAATGAGATCCTGCCAACGGAAAGCCATCCTGATTGGCTGTCATACCGGTCAGTCGCTGCCCGTCTCTTACCGATGGAGGCAGATCTTCTCCATTCATATCCCGAAGCTTGGGTTTGTAATCAAACATATCCATCTGTGAAGGGCCCCCGCTCTGAAACAAATATATGATCCGTTTGGCTTTGGGAACGACGTGAGGGGCATCCAGTACCCCTTTCAAAGGATCTTTGCCGCTGGAAAAAAGCGTCTTCGGACCCAACAACGACGCCAGGGCGGCAGCTCCGATCCCCAAACTTGTTTTGGAAAGAAAATGCCTGCGATTCATATGGCAGTTCAGCTTGTCAATTTCTTGAGACATAACTCTTACTCCTTTGTTAGGGTTTCATCAAGATTTAATATCGTGTTGCAAACAATGGTTTTTGCCGCCAGATCATGTGGGTCCAGATCTTCATCCCGCGGGTACTCCCCCACCTGAAGCAGTTCATCTGCTCGTTCAGGTTTTTCTTCGAACTCCTTCAATTCCTCCGTGTAGAGCCCCTGCAACAATTCAACTTCTTTCTCGTCGGGATGCCGGGCCGTAGCTGCTTTAAAAGCAAATGCGATTTGCTCTTTCAGGTTATCTCCCCCCTCTTTCACCATCCGCTCAGCCAGCATGCGTGAAGCTTCGACAAACTGTGGATCGTTCAAGGTAAATAACGCCTGAATGGGCGTGCTTGTTTCCTGACGCTCAACCGATGCATGTCCCCTGGTGGGGACGTCAAAACTGGTCATCATCGGAGGCGGTGACGTTCGCTTCCAAAAGGTATACAGACTCCTTCGATACAATGAATCTCCGTGATCCTGTACATACTCCGTCAAATGCCTGCCGGAAGTCAATTCTTTCCATAATCCCTCCGGCTGATAGGGTTTTACACTGGGACCTCCTATTTTATCCACCAACAACCCGCTTGCTTTAAGTGCATTATCCCGGATCATTTCCGCCGGCAGGCGGTACCGGGGACCCCGGGCAATCAATCTGTTCTGAGGATCCTTTTGCAATAATTCCGGAGTTATCACAGAAGACTGTTTATACGCCCTTGACATGACAATCTGCTTCTGAATCGCCTTTACATCCCATCCGTTCTCTCGAAATGTGACGGCCAACCAGTCAAGCAGTTCGGGGTGAGTCGGCAGTGATCCCTGGGTCCCGAAATCTCCCGGCGTATCCACCAGCCCCGTACCGAAAAACATCTGCCAGTAACGGTTCACCATTACGCGGGCCGTCAACGGGTTTTCGTCGCTCACTATCCACCGGGCTAAACCTAAACGGTTTTTGGGAAGATCGTCCGGGTATTCCAACACGGCGTCAGGTACCCCCGGGCTCACTTTTTCACCCCTGTTGGCATAGCTTCCGCGCTCGAGGACATACGCCTGACGCGGATTTAGCCGTTCTCCCATTACCATCACTTCTCTCATCCTACTGGTCAACTGGTTCTTTTCGGCCCTGTAGTTGTTGAGTTCATTCCTGTATTTCCTGTAATCGGGGTCCAGATGCAAAAGATAATGGTCATACAGGATATTTTTCTCTGATTTGCTGCGTTCTTCCGGGGAGCGGGCTAGTATTTTTGAAAGCCTGGCACTGTCTGCAAGAGCTAAAACCTCCGCTTTGCTTAATTGCCGGTTATATACTTTAACTTCATCCAGTTTCAAGCCTTCATAATTGATTTCTTCAAAAGATTGCCGCTGTCCGATTAAGAACCGCTGATCTTTATACTTCGCTGTGTCCTGGTCAATTTCTATACTTTTAAACAGATTGTCATGTTCAATATCGGTTCTCCACCGCACGCCATTCACATAGACACCAATCCCCCCGGATTCGCTTGAACCATCATAGGTCACTGCTAAATGACTCCACTGGTTTCTCGGCAATTTGTCTGATGTTTTAATCTGTATCGAGTTATAGGGCCATCCGTGTATTAAGCGAACCGAAACATGATTTTTTTGCAGTGAAATATCATATCCTCTGTATCCTATAAACACCGAACCCGTCTTCACCAATACCGGGGCTTCTTCCGATGTATCAGACGGATTTACCCAGAAACTAAAAGAAAAAGGTTCAGTACGTTCGAATCTGCCCAGATCCTTCAGGTTAATATAATCACCTTTTCTAAACTCAAGAGCTCCGCCGTACTTCCCCTCTGTTTTTTCAAGTCCTCCCTCAATCTCCCCTTCTGCAGACGGGTTAGCCTTGTTGAGTACTTTATTTTCCCGGATATCGTCAAAACTCAAATGAGCAACCAGACCTTCAGAAGAAGGGGTGATTGAAGCGGGCGTATCCTGTTGCTTTTGCCAGCGTTCAAACTCTTCTATCTTTCCGGCTTCTGTTTCCTCCAAATGTCGTTCCTGTTCGGCTATTTGTTCGTCCAGGTAGTTAATTTTTGCTTCTGCTGCACTATCGGGCAATAATATGGTGGGGCCGGAAGCCCCTTCGTTCGGAATTTGTCCTGCTTCATTCACATTATTGAAGAAAGCAGAAAACTCATAATACTCTTTTATCGAGATGGGGTCATACTTGTGATCGTGACATGCAGCACATTCCATAGTCAGCCCCAAAAAAGCTGTACCGGTTGTATTGGCACGATCCCTTACATATTCCACCCGGTACTCTTCGCCGACGATACCCCCCTCCTGATTTTGCCTGTGCACCCGATTGAAACCGGTTGCCAGTTTTTGCTCCCGGGTAGCATCTGGTAAAAGATCACCGGCTAATTGCCACGTTGTAAACTGGTCGAAGGACATATTTCTGTTAAAAGCGCTAATCACCCAGTCCCTCCAGGGCCACATTTCATTGGGCCCGTCATCCTGGTAACCATGTGAGTCCGCGTAGCGTGCAACATCCAGCCAATCCAGGGCCATGCGTTCTCCGTAAGCCTTCGATTCCAGTAACCGGTCCACTACCTTTTCATACGCATTTTCGGACGTATCAGCCAGAAAATCATCAACTTCCGCTATGCTCGGCGGCAATCCCGTCAAATCAAAAGAAACTCTCCGGATCAGTGCTTCTTTTGCCGCTTCAGGAGAGGGGTTCATTTCGCGATCTTCCAATTTGCCAAGCACAAAATAATCGATGGGGGTTTCCGGCCAGGTTTCATCTTTTACATCCGGGATTTCGGGTTTTTCCGGAGGAATAAAAGACCAGTGAGGCTCCCACTCGGCACCCTGATCAATCCACTTTTCTACTATAGCTATTTCTTTTTCACTCAGCTCGAGGTGAGATTCGGGAGGCGGCATCATAAAATCAGGGTCGCCAGAAGTAATACGCTTGTACAGTTCACTCTTCCCCGGCTTGCCCGGCACAACGGCGTTGCGATCTTTGTTTTCACCCAACGCCGCATATATTCCCTCTTCAGTATCAAGACGCAAATCAGCTTCCAGAGAATTCCCATCGGGCCCGTGGCATGCAAAGCAACGGTCGGAAAGGATCGGTTTCACGTCAAAATTGAAATTTATTGTCTCAGGGATATCCATCGATTCACCACCAGTTTTCTCAGAACTGCAGGCTGGAAATATGAACGGAAGCAGGATACATAGCAAGAGGAACGTATATCCTTTTAAATGTTTAACCTTATGTCTGTACATAAATGTCGCCGATGCCTTGCTTGGATAATAAACTATTTCGTCCCAAAAATTCACTGCTTAAAAAATGGAAATAAAAGAAGAAAATATTCAATTTGGCTATTTCCTCACCTAATATCGTAAGAGAATGCTAAATAGTAAGGATACTCCATTTTTTACAAAAATTACTTTTATGAACCGCGGACAACTGGTTTGAAATCGTTCTATCCCCTCCCATTCTTACTCGCTGCCACACATAGCAGAACAATCGGGGATATTTCTCTCATTTTCTCCATATAACAAAAAGCCCAAAGGTATTGCTTCATCCACATACTAACATTCACGGGATATGTCAGTTACCGGGGCAGTCCATTATCCCTATTTATATTTATATTTTCGAGAGACCTTGCAAAACCGTTCTTTTGGCCAATCTCTGTATTTTTGCAAACTACAAAACCCCACATATCCTTTATTTTCTGTGGTTTTGAATTTGCTCAAGCTTTGATATTGATCAAAATCCCTGGCTTTTCAAAGCCTCTTTATATGTACTTTTTGATACGGAAGAAACCATATGATACGGTATAAAAACCGATTGTTAAAAATAACATACAAAATTTCAAACACATCTGCTGTAAGCGCCTGTTTACCCCATGGCATAGGCCAATCCCGCATGGTAAGGGGTTCCATCGCCAATGCTACTTGTTCAGAAATGCTGTTACATAATTTTTTCTTGTAACATATAGACTATGGTCATTCTCTCATTGGAAATAGAAATAGCAAGACAAAGTACCTGTGCTTTTGAAAAGTACAGAGATGTAAAGGCAAAAATCTTTACATCGCTATATCTATTTATTCAAGTCATGTAAAATCTCACCTATCCGTAACGATCACGCTGTCAATCTCAAAGATCTCGGCAATTTTTTGAATCGTATCGGCCTTATGACCTATCCCCAGGGCAAAATGGTGGGTGGGCCCTTCGGCGACCCATTGTTTTAAAAACGTTTTAATATCCGGTTTAAAATAGCCCCGTGTATTGGTATTGCCGGTCGGGGGGATAGATCCCCGGGCAGACTCCCCCTCGGCAAGGACAAATTTAGGATTCCCTTCTTTCGTCAGGCCAATACTCAAAATCGTTATTGGCCCCTCCTTAATTTTAAATTCGACGCTGGCCCCGGATCCCGGCTTCCCATGATAGGTCGTAAGGCTTCTCAGTACCGGTTTTTTATCAGCGATATTGATATGATGGGGCCCGTCATGGCCAACCAGTACAAAGCCCTCATTAAAATCGATCGGATGAAATTCGGCAAAACTCCCTCCCATATCGAGCCGATCCATAATAAGCATGGCAATGAGCGTTTTCAAATCGGACTCCCCGCACATGGGGAAGCCCGCCGCCGTCAGCAGCGAATTGCCCACAATAAGACTGCTCACAAGCCGGCGCATCTGGCTGCCCTCTGAAGCCTCATAATAGTAGGCCAGCCCATCCAGATCCTTCTCCTCGATAAACTTGTCGAGTGCAACGGCTGCTTTCGCGGCTATATGCAGGTCTTCCGGGGTTAGCTTCCCTGTAATGGGATCCGTTTCCGGGTCCGGCGTCTCAAACATAGCCAGAATCTCTTTTTCCTTGCTTGCAATCTGCTGATCCGTAACAGACCTGAACTGCCTCATTAAATCTTCCGGTTCAGTCTGCACGATATGACATCCGAAGGCCGCCGTCAACGCCGTGGGATCCGAGTGCATATCCAGCATGGATTCCAGGACATGGCCAAAATGTCCAAGGCGCGCATCCCCCAGATCATGCAGTACTTTCGCGATCTCGCACCACTCTGCGATCTCAGCATCGGCCTGGGGATCATCATGCAGAGAACCGATAATCACCTCAGGGATGGCCTTTCCCATGCGCAGGGCGACTCCGGTGAATTCGGGAACCGCGCAAAAATCATCATTTCTTAGCTGCATATACGTGGAGGCCCTGGAATAATCCAAGGCCTTATCCGGCTGAAGAGCAACTAATACAATGGGGGTATCGATCTCCCGGATGATCTTACCAAAGGTCGAGGAGGGGGCATAGGTCACCATATCACAAAAAATTACATCCAGCTCGGCAGCTTTCAGTTTCGGGACCAGCCCGTAGGCTCCTTTCGCATCATCGATCAAGCCAAAATTACTAACCTTGACCCCGTGATGTTCCACCTTGCCGGTAAATACCTCTAATTTATGGTGCATCTCTTCCAGCAGACCTTCAAACTGGGGCCAGTAGGCGTGATATCCAACCCCAAAAATGCCCACATTAGCCGTACGAGGTCTTCTTCTTTCAATATTCATTATTCCTTGTTTTTTACGGTAATTTATAATATCCATTCAGTTGTTTTTCTGTGGGCGGAGGGGAAAAGTAGCTGGCTATCCAGCCCACCACAAACGTCACCCCAATGGTAAACAGCCCATAATACCAGTGCGGGATGTTGGTTTGCGTCCAGACAACGGCCAGGGCAATACCTCCGGCCAGCAGTCCGAATCCAGACCCACCCGCATTACCCCTCCGGGTAAACATCCCTAACAAAAAAACCCCCAGCAACAACCCGAGAAACGTTCCGGCAATTTTGGCTATTATTTCGATCACATGTTCCCCAATCAAGGGGACCATCAGGGAGGCCCCGGTCACGATCGCCCCAAGTATGATGGTAATTCCTCTGCTTACCCCCACACGTAAGGGCTTCTTGCGGGCGGGCATCCAGTCCTGGACAATGACAGCGGTCATGCTGTTGATTCCACTGTCAATCGTGCTCATGCCCGCGGCAAACAGCCCGGCTAAGAGCAGGCCTGTCAGTCCGGCAACCGGCAGCTCATTGGCCAGAAAATAAGGCAAGAGCTGATCTTGATTCGGGATGTCGGGAAACCCTCCTTGCTGGTAGTAAAAGACAAACAGGGCGGTTCCTACAAAAAAGAATATTACAGAGATTACCGGTCCAATAGTAGCATTGATAAGAAGTGAACGCCGGGCCTGTTTCAGATTACCCATGGACAGGTATCGCTGTACCGTTATCTGCGAGGCGGTATAACCGGGCAGGTACATAAACAGCCCGAATCCGGCCGCCGCCCAGAAACTCGACCGCTCCGTTAGCTCGAACTCCATATTTAACATCCGGAATTTGCCGTGCTCCCGCCCCAGCTCAATGACAGAAGAGAAATCCCCGCTGACCATCTCAACAATTACAAAAAGCACAATCAACATACCCCCGCCAAGGGTCACCGATTGCAGAAGATCGGTCCATACCACCGCTTCATATCCTCCCAGAGCGGTATAGAAGGTAGCAAAGATCCCTATGCCCACAAGCACCCACAAAAACTGCCCGTGACTAAGCCCCAGGGTCGCCTGTACAATAATCCCGACCGCGTACAGCATGCTTCCCATCCAGCCGATGGCATAGCCCGCAAATAACAAGGAGCCCAGTTTGCGCATCGTGTTATTGAACCGAATTCCCAGGTACTCGTAAACGGAGGTAATCTTCAGGCGCAAAAACAGCGGAACAAACAGGTACCACAAAATCGGTGTAATAACCAGCGGAATAAATAAAAGAGCGGTCAAAAGATGATAGTCTGCATATGCTCCTTCCCGGGGCAGCATCACAAACGAAATGGAGCTGAAAGCCGTGGCAAATAGCGATGCGCCTACAGGGATCCAGCCCATGGTACGCCCTCCCAAAAAATAGTCCTTGTTGCTATGCTGGAAACGGGAAAACCAAACTCCTATCCCCAGGACAAGCAACAGGTAACCAACAAAAATAGTCCAGTCAAGTACGCTTATATTTGAAACCATCACGCTATGTTGGTGTGATATTTAGTAGTACCCCATTCGTATAGCTATGCCTAAAGTAACATACCGGCTCCTATTCATCTGTTTTCTCCCAAAGAGTGATTTGTTTTCGCAACTGTACCGTCACAGGTCCCAACAGACCGGATGGAACCAGGTCGACCTCTTCCCAGGGAGTCCCCCTCACCTGCGTTATATTGGTCGTTGTATAATTCTGTCCCGTCCGGGCATCGCCGATGATCCGGTTGGCCCAGACATTGGCCACTTCGATCGTCAGCTCGTTTTCGCCTGGCTGCAGGTAGTGTGTCACATCGTACTCATGGGGCTTGGTCCAGCTAATCCCCAACGGTTCACCGTTCAGCCATGCCTCGCCCACCTTTTCCAGGTCCCCAAGGTTGAGATACGCCCGGTAGCTCCCGGAAAGCGTATCCGGGTCGAAGGGGAGCGCAACCGTTTTTTGATACGTCGCCCTGCCCGAGAAATACCTAATCCCCTCGTCCCCGGCCTCGGTCCATGAGACCAGTTCAGGAAACACGGTGGAAGCGGGAGCCCCCTGATTTTCCGGGAAAGTCACCTGCCATTCCCCCTCAACCGGGAAGGACTTCATACCCGTTAACACTTCCCTGTTTTTATCGGAAGACTGGAAGCGAACGGACCCCGATTCACGGAAAACATAGCCGTTTGCTGTGAGTTCAAATTCGGGAACCTCGCCTTCCGCATTTACCATTGTTTCCCAGGAAGGCGCCCCATCTTTAGCCTCGAAAACCACAAAATAAGCACCATAGGGTTTGAAGGTAAGAGGTATGCTTATTTGGTCTTTATTTTTTTGAAAGACGGGCATATATAACTGTTTTCCGGTTACGGGGTCCCATAACTCAGGTGCTTTTCCCTGTTGGCGAAAAGACACATTGGCTGTGGTCCACTCGCCCGTGGTATTGCGAACAAAGTAATAGTCCAGCTCCCCTTTTTGATAGTGAATATAATCCAGGGGACCGGTAAGACGATGGCCCGGGTAAGTGAAATCCGGCGCCACCTGCAACGTTTCCAATACCTCCAGTGGAGATACTCCCTCGATTATTTTTCCGTTGGAGAGGCTTTCTTTCGATAATCCTTCACCGGAAAGGGTCGTCCAGCTCTGTGCTATTTTCTTCTCCAACCGGTCCGAACTCCAATGGTTAAAACCGAGTCCCGCTTTGCCATGCGGCCTCTTCCCCACAACAATGGCGCCCTGTTCGGCAAGATGGCTTACCTTTTCCAGGACCTGCGGGTTGATTTTCTCCGATGGGGCCATGACCAGCATGCGATAGGAACCGGCGCTCGGCAGCCTTAGTACCCCCTTGTCATAGCTCAGGTCTTCCAGAAGAACCTCGGTATTGATAACCTCGTAGTCATATCCCGGAGCCACTGAAAAATCGGCATTTTTGGCGCGCACAATATTGGGCGCATGATCACCGTGGTAATACAGCACGTCCGAATAAAACCGGCCTTGCTGGGCCATATGCGAAATTCGGGCGAGGTAGTCATTGAAAGGGGCTATTTTGGACCACCACACCCGCTTGTCATTATAATGGGTACCCGCATGATATACGATCCCCGGACTACCGGCCTCCGAAGGAGTATGGCTGGCTCCGTGGACCACCACCCGGCTCATCCCTTCCGCAAAAGCGCGGTCCCCCACCGATTTTATATCAAAAGGCCCCGTCTGCCACTGCCGCCAGCTGGTAAACGCTTCCATTTCAATGGTTTCTTTGCCGTAAATATGGCCCGCGGCCGCCGGCCCTTTTACCATTTGCAGCAGATCAATGCTATCCGTTTCCGCGTAGGTGAGTCCCTGGTCCGTATAGCGGGAATGTTCATACCAGAATTCCCCGCGGGGGACGTCCACCGCTCCCAGGGCTCCCAGGGCTTCTACCGGGGCATTATGCAGGGGCAGTCCGGGTCCCCCCGATTCAGATGTGAGTTTAAGCCCCACGGTATTGGCCACTTCACTTCCTTTCTGATAATGATTGCTGATCATCATCTCCGAAACAGTCTTGTTGAAGTCATACAGGAAGTTTTCTGCGGTATCATCGCCGGGGTAGGCACTCGCTACCCGCGCGTCCTGGATATGCAGGGAAGGAAGAAACTTGTATACACCGTACCCGTGCATCTGCTCAAAGGTTTCCGGCAGGATCGTTGTCCAGGTAAACCCCCGGGCTTCATAACTGGCCAGGTACAAATAGCTCAGGGCACTTTCGGGGATATCGTCAATAACCCTCGAGAGCCGGTCGATAACATAGGTTACATGAAATTCCATCGCCTCCGGGTCAAAATGATCAATAATAGGTCCCCCGGAATGCTCGCTGGGCAATACCACCTCGCGCCCGGAATTGGACACCACATACCGGTAGACCTCCCATTCCCCTTCCGGGGCCTCCCACGTCAGAACTTCTGTTTCCGGATCAAAATGTTCTGAGAGATTGCGAATCTGACTGGTATCGGGATAGACTTCCCCCTCATGGCGTGGTACCGCAATAACGGCTACCTCCCTGCGAAAGGCCGGCCGGCCTGTACGATCCCGGGGAATGTTAATGGTCCGGCCCGCTGCATCGTGATCCCGAATCTCCGGAAAGGACAGCCGGTGCTCGCCGTCTCCCGCACCTGAGATCTCCGTTTTGGAAACATACAATGATTTCGCTGCATGCCGGGGCGGTATCCAGCTCCCGCCGGCATTCCAGCTGCTGGATAAATTCAGCCCTACCTTCAGTCCCAACTGCCCGGCCACTTCGACGGCATAGGAAATATTGTCCAAATACGCATCACTCATGAACGGCGGTCCGGAGGTTATAATGCCCCTGGTATCGGAGTGATCGGGCGTGCCGATATCAAAAATATCGACGCCGCTTATGCCCGCCTTTTTGAACGCTCTCAATTCTTCCTTGATACGCATCGTATCCGCAGCGCCATTCAACCACCACCAGTAAACCTTGGGCTTGGCAATATCCGGGGGATTTTCGAAATCACTTCTCAGATCTTTATCACTATCTACATATTGACATAATCCTGTATTAAATGCGAATAACAGGCCAATTAATATTAAACAAAATCTACTAAATACATCCATTCCTCTCCATTCCATCTTAAATCCTTGTTTAAGTTATTTTTGTTCCAAATACACCTAACATACCTGCACCACCGCTATTCCCAGTAACTTACCCAGCTTTTGAATCTTTGAGGCTATATGATCGACCCCCACCGCACAATGGTGCGCCGGCCCGTGACTATTCCATTTTTCCACGAAATCACGCACTCCGATTGAGAACTGATAGCGACTGTTTGTATTGCCTATCTCCAGTATCGGACCCGGGACAGAACGACCCTCTGCTACTAAAAGTTGTAACCCCCCTTCATATTCCACGACGGATAATAAAGTAACAGGTCCATTTTTTACTGACATTTCCACTGACAATCCCTGTCCTACTTTACCATGATAAGTATCCAGTGGTTTTACTTTGGTTTTATTCTCTGCAATCTTGATATGCCCCGGTCCGTCATGACCCATTAATACCACATCGGCATCATGGTCCATGGCATAATACTCGGTAAATGATCCCCCGGCTCCAAAACTATCCATAATCTTCATAGCCTGAGCATTCTTAATCTCATATTCCCCGGCTACCGGTACCCCATTGGCTGTCAGCAGTGAGTTACCCAAAATAATAGTAGCCATAGTATCTTCATTTTCCGGTACGCCCGAGCCTTGATAGTAATAGACCATCGAGCCCAGATGGTATTTTTCTACCAATTTATCCAAGGCAACCGATGTACGTGCGGATTCACGAAGGGCCTTACTGCTGCACTCTTCCTGTACATCAAACGCATTATAAAACCGTTCCACCCGCTCGACAATTTCAGAGTCGGGGACCTGACTTCTAAGTTCTGTGAGTTCATCAACTTCAATATGTTCGATATGACCACCAAATGTCGCGTATTGCTGAGTCAGATCTGTGTAAATATCCAACATACCGTTATAATAGTGGCCCATACAACCCATCCGGTTATGGGACATTGTATGAACTACCCTTGCCGCCTGTATCCATTCGCGAACCTGCACCCAACAGGGATCCTCCTCATCCAGAGAACCGGTAATCTGGTGAAAATGGATGTCTGTGCGCTTAAAGACGTTAGCAATTTCGGGAACCGGGCAAGCCGAGCAATGTGCCAGCCATTCGCCCGTCATTTTAGTGCGATCTTCCAGACTGTTGAACCATTCGTAGTCTATTGCGGACTCCGGTGACAAATTGAGAACGACTACCGGTACGTCAGCCCGTTGCACCACTGGCAGCACCGTTGAAGACAGGGCATAAGTAGTCACATGTAGAAAAATCACATCAACATCCTGCTGTCTAAAAGAGTGGCCGGCTTCAAATGCCTTCTCCGGGGAATCTACCAGTCCTGCGCAGACTACTTCGGCACCATACTGATCGATACGTTTATGAACCGTTGCCAAATATCCTTCCAGGCGTTGTTTCAACCCCTCAAACTGTGGCCAGTAGGTATCTAATCCAATTCCAAATAACCCGACTTTGAAAGGATATTTTTGTTCATCCATATATGATTTATGTTCAAAGGTTATGGGATTTCCAATTCAAAAACTTGCTAAATAATTACCGTATCCGATAATACAAGCTGATACCACAAGTACGAATAAACCGCTATAAATAAGTTTCACAGTTTTACTGCCAACCCCTTTCCACTCTCTTGTAAGAATACCCCACATATTGCTGAAAAAAATGACAAAAGCGAAATGGATACTCCAGCTTGCAAAATCATATTGTCCCATCTGTGAACTACCCATTCCATAAAACATAAATTGGAGGTACCATGTCACACCGGCCAGAGTGGAAAAAGCATAATTAATGATTATCGGGGTGCCCATATCTAAATAATCAGAAAAAGTACCGTTTATTATATTCAGATATATACACCAGATAAAATTAGCGGTAAATCCACCAAAAAAAATTACGATAAATACGGGTGAATTCTGGAAAAGCGGAATGGTCCCCTTTTCTATTGCCAGTTCTGCAATAGGCTTACCAGCTTGGATTCCAAATGCCATACAGGCGCTCATAATGCCTGCTAAAATTGCTACCGAAACTCCTTTTTTTAAGTTGAATTCTTTAACTCCGACACGTTTTTCATCTTCTGAAACCTCTTTATCCTTTCGAAATCCCGCCCACCCGGTCAGTGCTATTCCTATCAAAGTAACCATAATTCCGCCGAGGGTTACCAGTCCGGATTTCTGAACCACCATTTCCAAAAACTCTCCGAAATAGATGGGGGGAATTATGGTACCGAACATCGCTGTCAAGCCCAATGCTAATGCATATCCCAATGACAAACCTAAAAAACGCATGGTAAGTCCAAAAGTTAATCCACCGATACCCCATAATATCCCATAAAAATATGACCAGAAAACACTACTCGTCGGAGCTTCATTCAACAATATGAGTAATTCTGGAACAGTAATGTATGCTACAATCCAGGGCATGAGGATCCATGAAACAAACCCATTAATCAACCAATAGCTCTCCCAAGCCCATTCTTTTATTTTTTTTAACGGTAGGTAAAAACTACCGGCTGCCAAACCACCAATCGCATGCAATAAAATACCTAAGGCAGGGTTCATGAACATCAGTTTTTACATTTCCTTGACAAGCTTAAAATCTTCCATTAATCCATATCCTATAACATCATATTCTTTTCCAGGAGGTGGATGCCTTGGTGCATCTTCAAACATCCAGGGACTGGCGATCCATTTTTCAGGATTATCATGATGAGGACCCAAGAGGTTTTTAAGGCTTCCGAATACGGTAACTTCAACTTCATTTTCTCCATCTCTTATATACTCACTAATATCCAGTTTATAGGGAGGCCATCCTATTATCCCCGCTTTTTTTTCATTGACCTTTACGGAAGCAACGGTACCCTGCCATTCATTTAACTGAATAAAGTATTCCGAGTCTTCTGCCAAATCTATTTGATAATTTTTTGTATAAATCACTCCATCCGAATAAAATGGCATTTTTTGATTACGCCACTCCCCCAGCGTTAATGCAGTAGATGGCACTATTTCCCATCCCGTGGAGGTTGATTCCAAACCGAAATCCCCCAGAATATAGACAGGCTCTAATTCCGAGAAAACAGACATTGGAGATATTCTTATCGTAAGTTGGTTTTCTCCTTCATGCACATACTCACCGATGTTGTATTTACCAAAGGATCGATCCAGCCACCACTGCTCCGGAATCGGTTCAATCTGATTGCCATTCAAAAAAACTTCCCATCGTCTTGGCCGTTCTATTACAGCTTGCAGGGAGTCCTTTTTCCCTTTCTCCAACCCATTAACCCGGAATGTATAAGTGGCTTCAAAGCCTGTTTCTTTGCCAAAATTGTCTTTCTTGAGTATTTCACTTTTATATTGAACGGCCCTGCTCCATGGGTTACCTGAAAATCCATAACTGCTAAAAACTTTGTTTGCTGCATCAATACAATAGGTATTAGCTAATTCTTCTTGATCCTCGACAGCAACATCGCAGTAATCCAGGGTTAATGTATTCGGTTCTTTACGGTCTAATTTAAGAGGTTTTTCAGAAACTATAATTTCAGCATGGGTATTTTTTTGTTGGATTTCTTCTTGTTTGACAGGATCATTGTCTATATACAATAACAAACTTCCAACCGGCGGAATATCAAATGCAAAGGTACTTTTCCCGCTTATTTTTTCTGATGGATAATTCTCGACTTCACCTGAAAATAAATTTAACTTTTTCACTGATTGGCCGACCATTTCCACATTACCAGCAGCTTTTTCCTCCTCGCTGGTATTTACCAAAAATAACATCTGCCCATCTTCTAATTCCATGCGGCGATGGAACAAATTTCCATAACTTGTATCTGAACGACTTATCTCAAAATCATCCGCAGTAAGCAAATCATATCCTGACAAATCAGAAGTATTTCCATTCTGCCATTGATCCCCCGCCTCAGCCTGCAGGGATTTCAATTTACTTGATTTTCTCCCATCTACATACTCCGGTGGAGGAACGAATGAAAGGATTTCTCCACCTCTATCCAGATAATCTTCCATTAGTTCTACCGTATTTTGGTCAAGATTTTTTAACCCAGGCGGCATTACCACAAGATTATATGCCCGTTCCCCAACAACAAAATGTTCTTTGTTTACAGATCCAAATTCCCTGATAATGCGTTCACTCCCAAGATCATATTCTGTCTGGGCTGCTTCGATATTCACAAGAAATTCCTGGAATTCTTCTCCCAGCTGTTGTAATTCCTCATTATCTCCGGAGACAGAATAATACATCCATGCTGAGGTAGTAGGTTCAATGACTAAGATATTATTTACCTGTTCTCCCGCAGATAAAGCCAGCGAAAGACGTCCATAATAGTCCCCCAAAACCTGGTAATAATCCCACCATGGTTCGTGATAGGAAAATGACTGAGGATAATCTCGCTTTCGCGCACCTTTAATTGTCATATGTGAGAGATGTTGATTGAGGAAATTAACACCTAATACATATTCCCAATCGCCTATTCTCTTCATATCCTGAAACCGAAGGTTCCACCCTCCACCCCCATACGTTTCGCTCAAAGTCCTGTCCCTGCCCATCTGATTGGCTATACTGCTTACCTCCTTTACCGCTCTGACATTTCCAAACTGTGCATTTACTCCTTTCTCATAATTATTAAACAGTATATCAATACCTGGGACCTGGTGCCATGCATACATTGCCATGTTGTCTCCACCATGACCAGGGTTAGGCCACCCATGCTCCCAGTAATGCCCGGTCCATTGCAAATTGTTCTCATTAGTATATTCATTCCACGGTTTACTCCAGTTATCAATAAAAAGATCTAACAATAAACTGTAATAATCGTGTCGTACTTTTTGCCAGTCATCTATCTCTTCGTAAAGCGCCGGAAGTTTTTTCTTAAGGCTATATCCCCAGCGATCCTGGAATTTATCAAAAAGTCCGGGTGTCCACCTGATGGTTTTTTCTGCCGGGGGTGGACTAATATTTGGTTCATCGGTAAAAATGCCGGGGACAACTTCGCCGAACTCATCTCCGAAATTTTGTTCATAACCTTTCATGGTTATATTGATAAATTCTTCCGTCACCCCGCTAAGAAGCAGATCAACATAAGAATAACCTCCATACCATGGAGTATTACTATAATAGGTTTTCTCAAACAGATAATAATTTCTATTCTTTCTTTCGGTTTTCCGGTCCATATCATCTTCATTTGATATTTCAAGAAAACCTTCTGTCGCTTCTCGCAAAACAAGATGGAATTTTTCCACCGAATCCGGTAAAGTTTCAGACTGATATAACGTTAAACCCTGTCCCCGGTTAAACGATTCCGGCATTTTTGCCGGGACATGGCCTCCGGCAAATCCACTGGGATAGGAGTTTTCATCATAGATCCATATTTTCATATTCATCTCCTTTCCTCTCTCGACGGTGTATTCAAACAACTCGTGCCACTCTCCCGAAAGATAAGGGGTTATTAGTCCTGGACGAGGATGTACAAAAACACCCCCAATACCCTTTTTCTTAAATTGCTGCAACTGACGATCAATCTTTTGTTCTGTAACTCGATCGTTCCATACCCACAAAGGAGCGCTTCGATACTCAGCCGGGGGATCCTGAAAGTGTTCTTGTACAACGGTAAAAGAATCAATTTTCTCCTCACGTCCCTCAAGCCCTCTGTTCTTATCGGAACAACTGAAAATCCCGACTGCTAAAAATACCAGGATAAGATAATTTACGGGTCTGCTTCTTCCCCACTCTTTTTTAAATGGACGAGTTTGATAATCGAGAATAGCAAGTCGGCAATTAAAAAAGTTTTTCCAAGATAAAAACCGCACCTGCATGACAACGAAATAGAAAAATAGGACTCCACCAAATATTAATTTTAGTAGCATTAATATTGCGTAATCCATAAGTTTTATGTTCAAAAAATATTTAAAATAACATTTCTTTATTTAATACTTATTCTGGAGATATTTGCAAAGAAACAGGTCCAATTAACCCTGATTCCGTGGCACCCAGATGCATCGCTCTTTCCGGATTTGAATAATGTGGGGCGAGCGTATTTGCCACTCTCACCTCAAGTTCATTGTTGCCGGTATGAATAAATTCAGATAAATTGAATTTAAACGGTTGCGCGACACGAGTTCCTGCCGATTTGCCATTCACGAATACTTCTGCAGCAACGTATACATCACCCAAATCAAGTTGAATACTTCTCTCAGCTTCTTCCTCGGAAAAGTGTATAGTCTGTTTATAAACGACCATTCCGGAATAGGTCGGAAGAGCATAATTTTTCCAGGGACCAGTCTGAATTTTGCCGCCCTCCATCTCCAATTCCACTGGCAGATCAAATGCAGCCCCCGCATATTCCCCCGGTTCCATCTTGAGACGAATCGATACATTTGCCACCCCCTTCGGTGGTTGTTTAATCTTCACCGTATTGTCACTGAAAGGAAATTCAGTACCATTAACCCATGCGGTTGCTTCAGCTTCCGTATTTAATTTAATTTTTTTTATGCCTGGTGGAACTGCAAATCGATACCAGCCAATTTTTTTTGCCGTTTCCGGTTTTATATCATACCTGACATCCGGCATCTCATTGAAAACCTGGATATAAGGGGAGGATAAATTAACCGACAAAGGACGATAGGGCGTCGTAGAAGAACCGATATTCTCCAGAAATGCTTCTCCCCATGGTTCATCTCCCACTTTTCCACGTATTACCACTTCATTCCAATCTGCAGAGCTTAACTGGGATGACTCCCAATTATCCACTTCCTCGGCCTGCCCTTTCCAAGTACTATCTGTACGGACGTGTAAAGCACTCCCATCATCAAATACTGCTTTCATAGCCAAGGCTACCCCTTTATATTCATCATCCAAATCTTCAAAATAATGTTGCGCATCATAAAATTGTCCCCATACAGCTATGGTATTGTCTCCCGCATGCAAGTACTGTTTAATATTTATATGAGCTGGATAATCCCAATTAGCCCATGGACCTATCTCCTCTTCAATCTTTTTGCCATTGATAAACAACTTAAATCCAGTAACACCTGTAACGATCATCTGAGCTGATTCCGGCAATTCCTCAAGCGCAAAGGACTTTCTAAGATATGTTCCATCGGTATTTCCATACCATATCCAGGAGGCATCCTTCAGTTCAGGATAAATTGACTTAGTATTCATGTTTCCATTCGTCATATCCACGATGGCCGGAGAATCTTTCTGTACATATAGCATTCCACCACTGCCATCCGAAATATCCAGCAAGACATTATTATATCCCTTATCTAAGGGCAGATTACATACTGCACCCTGGCAAGGTTGCTCCTCTCCATTTACATAAAGTGCTACTTCTGAATTTCTCAACTGAACATTAAGGCCTGCTGTTTGTTTTCGCGGTGCAAAAATTCTTGTAAATAAGAGTTTACGTCCCTCCGCCAACTGAATAAAATTTTTATCAAAATGTCCATCCGGGTACCCGGAATGCCCTCCCCAGGGAGAAGGTCTGCCCAAACCCATTTTTTGAGAAAAGGACAGAGCTTCCCAGGAATAACTATTTCCCTCAACATTCAATGGATAGTTTTTTTTAATTTTCTCCTGACTTGACAGCGCTTCCTCAATAATCGGAGTGTCTTCCTGAATACCCTCCAACGTTAACCAATAGGGCCCCGTACTATATAAATATTCTTCCCAGTGGCTATCATCAAAACCCGGATTAGTCCATCCCAATTCAACGCCTGATGTACCCGACTCTTCCCGGAATTTAAACTGACGAACTTCTGGTCCGATCAACTCCTCGCTGGGCGGCCACCTGAAATCCCCCCACTGATTATCACGGGTGGGAATAATTGAAAACTCCCAATCATCAGAAATTTCCTTGGATGTCCAGTTCTCAATAGGATTTTCGTTCGTCTTCTCCTTATTATTATTTCCGGGTTTAAACACTATTAGTTTTGCCACATTTCCATCCAGTCTTATCCTGGCATGGGTATATTCTCCATCCCTTTTATACCGATTAATCCCTGTAACTTCTCCCGTAAATGGATCCCATATCTCAGGCACCCCGTTGGTCCGGAAGCGGGCACCAAGGTCTATGGGCTTATCCTCGGGGTTTTGAATAAGATAGATATCCATGTCTCCGATTTTACGATGCGAGACATACCCCTTATTTCCCTCAGAAATAAAGTCACGGTTAATACGGGTAGAAAGCATTGAAGGAAGTAATGCCGAAGTATGTTGTCGAAATGCCGCATACCCACCACTATCAAAATGCTTCTCAACAACTTCATTCTGACCATCTACCTCAGACATCGAAACACCCAGAAATTCTTTCAATACAGCTTCAGTTTCTTCATCTTTCCTCCCATTCTCTACGGATGCGGTGGGTAATTTCCCATAAAATAAAACTGTACCACCATCCTCAGCCATTTGCAAGGCTTTATTGAGTACCGGCAATCGCACGGTTATTTCGGGGCCAAATACCAGTGCCTGGTATTCATTTTTACCAATTTGAAGCCGCCCTTCTTTAATAGTTGCCTCTAATATGGATTGGTCATCAATAATATCATTATCCATCCCATGATTGTACACAATGCGGGAAAGCTCCATATAGTGGTTATAGTCAATGTCACCTTCCTCAGGATCTGCCAGCAGACTCACCACCGGATAATGAACCGCCACATCTGCTACACTTTCACCCTGAGACATTATATAACTGGTCCGTGCCACCCAATCAGAAATTTCCTGATAATATTCCCAATAAGGTTGCCGAAAATGTGGATCCGGAGCCGCATGCTCCCACGTGCTTGCATTCAGCGAATAATAAAGGCCATGTTCATCATACAAATTAGCGCCGAATGCATATAATGTTGACAACCAGCTTAACGTCTGATTGGTGGTACGCCCCCACCCCGAGGAATGAAAAGCTTCGGCCCATACGCGCGGCCTGTCATAAAGGCGAGCAATAGAAGAGGCAATCTTCGTATCATAATAATTTCTTTGCTCCAGCGGAACGTCCCGATAATCATCCAACCCAGGAGCGGAAAACCAGCGTTGGGTGCGAAAATAATCAATATACCCCTCACTTTGTTGATATATATTATTTCTACCCCAGTTGTCATGACTGGTTAATATATTCCTGTTGTTTGTCCAGTTATATACTTTTTCCAAGTAGTTTTGTTCAATGGCTGATAAATAGGCATCAAAAAAATTGATCCTGTATTTGGGAGTCTTTTTACCAATATCAAAATGCAACGCAGGAATTGCTCTTTCAATCGGGTAACCGAATTTTTCTTCAAAAGTCTCTGCCAGATCCTTCGAGTAAATATTGCGTGGTATAGGAGGATGCTCATCCTGGAATACGCCGGCCAGACTTTTGCCCATAGCTTTTTCTCCCACAACATCTTCAATTCTATCATATAACTGATCAATAAAAATATCAGTCGAATGCTCATTTAAATAAAAAGAGCGGTACGGTACTGCTACAGAAACTGCGACTTCCCATTTCCCTTTTTTAGGTTGCCATACCAAAACGCTGTCCTTCACTTGGTCAATGAGATTAATACTATTCTCGTCCCGGGCAGTATCATCTATTATGGGAAAAGCACGCGCTCCAAGTACCTTTCCCGGGGGAAGGGATAAGCTGGTTTCCTCATTTTCCCCAGCCTCTTTTGTCATAAATTCAACTCTGCTGGTACCCGTATCTTCAACCTGGGCTGCCGCTTTTTCTAACCAGCCGTATTGCCCATATCCCACCTGATCATAAATCCACAATTCCATTCCAAGCCGTTTAGCCTCTTCGTGCACATATTCCATCATCTCCCACCACTCCTCGCAAAAAGACTCCGGATATGTTCTTGCCGGCGAACGTTGGATAGGGCAAACAGCCTTAACGCCTTTTTCTGCCAGTTTCTCCAATTGCCAAGTTACCCGGTCCTTGCTTAGGGAATCAGCTTCCCACCACCAAAGTGGAACTTCTCCCCATTGTGCATAATCCGGGGATTCGAATTTGTCTCGTATTTCTGCATAGTTTTGACCTTGTACTGTGTTAACCAGACAACATACGATAAAGAAAACAGGCCCGTATATCTGAAGAACTCTTTTCATCATTATTCGCTTATAATAATTCTCTCACCACTACCCTCAGCCAAATAATTTTTTCAGCCAGGGTGTCTTCCATTTCTATTTATAGCGATATCGGAACAGAGAAACAGCTTATGGTTTGTTTTAGCCTATAGAACCCATCCCCCTGGGACAACACAGCGGTCGGGAGGCTATTCGTCTCCCACCGTGTATGAAGCAATAGCATCTTGCTTTATTTTGCTGATTGAAGATTACATATTTTATAGAAAAAGATAGACAAAGCTGAAAATCCTGGTATATACTCTTTAATACATTACAGGTATTCCTCGTTTTGTGTAATACTCTCGGGATCTAATTCTATTACAGCATCAGGTATAGGGAAGAGTAACTTGATATTTTGAAAAGCGTTGACGCCGATCTCTCCGCGTGCTTCTCTTTCGGCTTCTCCATGAGCCTGCATTACTTCGACAGCCCTGCCCGTTCTTACCAATACATCCCAACGATCTGCTTCCGCATGAAATTCAAGACGTCTTTCTTTTATAATGATATCCAACATTTCTTCCTGTGAAAAACTACCCGTCAATTCATCCAACCCTGCCCTTCTGCGAATCTGATTAACCAATGGAATTGGATCACCCGCCCCAGTTCTGGCGTAGGTTTCAGCTAACATCAAAAGAACATGGGAATAGCGAAATACCTGGAAATTCCGGCCACTAATCAATCTTTGAGAATGCCCGGGATCCATAAACTTGGTAGTATAGGGCACTAAGTCTCCGTCCACTACACCCGTCTCCTCGTCTATCATTGTATCGATCATAGCAGCCCGCAAGTCATTACCTTCAAAGGCCTCTAACAAATCTTTCGTTGGTATTTGCATACCTGTTCGTGCAGTATTCTGGCTGTGACCAATGACATCGCTACCAATATTCCACGGCAAAAAACGATAGGTAAAGACACTGCCTAAATTATTAGGTCCCTCGATATACTGTACCGAAAATATAACTTCTTCGTTATTTTCATTGTTCTTATCAAATATGGAGGCATAGTCATCCAGGAGGACATAATTCATATCCCTAACCTCTTCCAGTTCGGCCTGTGCCTCGGGATATTGATCGCGCCACATATATACTTTGGCAAGTAATGTTCTGGCAGCTGCTTCTGTTGCTCTGCCCTGATCTTCGCCAGCATAATTTTGAGGCAAACCCGCCTTGGCATCATTTAAATCGGAAATAATCTGATCATATACCTCATCCTGTGGCGTACGCTCATTTTGTGCAAAGGCCTCTTCCGAAGATTCAATAGTACTTGTTATTAAAGGCACGTCTCCATAATACTTCACCAGATGATGATAGTAAAAAGCACGTAAGAATTTAGCTTCAGCAATATATCTACTTTTATTTTCCACCTCACTGTCTTCAAGTTTATCCAAAACAATATTACACTTTCCTATCCCTTGATAAGTTAAATTCCAGGTCGTTTCCGTAATCTCATTACTTCCCGCCATAATAAACTGATCAACATTCCACCAACGATGTCCCGAGAGATCCTGTGTGTTATCCTGGAAAGTTGTATTATCAGACCGCATCTCAGAAAAAGTCCAATAACCACCTCCGTAACCCCCTATTGATCCATCACCACCATCACTATACAAATCCTGTAAATTCGTATAGGCGGCATTGATAGCTGACTCAAATTGATCTGAATTTTGAAAAAATTCAGACGTACCTACACTGGATACGGGATTTTCATTAAGAAACTCCTCGTCAGAACAAGCTGCTATCAATATTATTGATAAAAACGTTATTGCAAATTTTAAATGAGATAGCATGGTTTTCCTATTTTAAAAGTTCAAATTTATTCCCAGCACTACAGATCTGGTTAACGGATAATCATGGGAATCATATCCCTTCGCCAGTGAGCTACTTCCCTCAAGATTCACATCTGGATTTCCATATTTATAACCAGTAATCGTCATTAAATTTTGTATAGACCCATATATTCTAAAACGATTTACAAAATCAAAGTTGTTGAAGGTATACCCTAAACTTAAATTTTGGACTTTGAGATAGGATACATTATAGATCCAATCCGAATTGGCAAAGCGATCAAAAGAGGTCTGGTGAAATGAAGCAGCTACATGTCCATTTCCTGGTTCCTCCGGGGATCTCCAGCGATTTTTCACATCTTCTAATACATTAAAAACTCCATCCAGATTGAGTACATCCTCTTCCAATATTGCATTTACATCGAAGTTATGAGCAAAGCTCATGGCAATATTCAAATCAAAATTTTTGTAATTAAAACTATTGCTTATCCCCCCTCTGAAATCCGGGTGCGGATTACCAATAATGACTTTATCTAATTCATTGATTGTCCCATTACCATCCTCATCATGCACAATGGGAGTACCCGGCAACTGATTGGGATAGCTGGGATTTTCATCAACCTCTTCCTGGGTATTAAATATTCCAAGATGCTGCCACCCATAAAATAACGCCATAGGATCACCTGCTCTCGTAATGGACATGCCTCTGTGTCCCTCTCTGATCCGGTCAACATTGCCCAAATCAAGTACTTTATTGCGATTGAAAGAGATATTAAAGTCTGTTTCCCAATTAAAATTATTATTGGTGATATTTAGAGTATTAACAGCCAACTCGAGTCCCCTGTTTTCGACTTCTCCCACATTCTGCATTATAGAACTAAATCCTGAAGATATGGGTATATCAACGGGCCATAACATATTATTGGTCACTCGTCTATAATAATCAGCAACGATACTGAACCGCCCCTCCCTTAATTCTAAATCAAACCCAGTATTAATTTCAGTTGATCGTTCCCAACTTAGATTGGGATTACCTAATGCTGTGGGTATCCTCCCACTGACTACTGTCCCACCAAAGGTATAATTATTTTCATTAACAGTGGGTATGTGGGTATAATTACCAATATTATTATTTCCGCTTGTTCCATAACTTGCTCTAAGCTTTAAATTGGTAATCAACTCAGAATCCGGGAAAAAATCTTCTTGTGTAATAACCCATCCTACAGAAACAGAGGGAAAATTACCCCATCGGTTTTCCGTCCCAAATCGAGAACTTCCGTCTCTTCGTACAGTACCGGTAAACAGATATTTCTCCTGGAAATCATAACTAAGCCGTGCCATATATGAAATCATAGACCAGTTCGACTCGAAAGTATTACCACTCATTTCCGTTGCGGCATTCAACGTTCGAACATCATCTCCCGGAAATCCACTTCCTTCCTGATAACTGGATTGCCCATTGTAATGCTCTCTTGTATACCCTAATATTCCACTGAATGTATGTTCATCGAATGTATGCTCGTAATTCAACGTATTCTCAAACTGCCAGTTAAAACTTCGGCCTGTGCTATATGAACCATCTATAGCTACAGGGGGACTATTGAACATACCCGTAACGGTAGAGGGCTTGAAGTATTCATTATAACTCTGGCCATATTGCATGTTTAACTGGGATCTAAAACTAAAATTCTCCCAAATATTAAACTGCAAATGGGGCTGAAGATACAAATCAGTTTGTCTTGTCTTATCTGTCCTGTTTTTTAAGGCATACAGGGGATTTCCATTGTTAAACATACCATCTGAAGTAATATTCAGATCCCATTTTCCATCATATGGGCCATCTTCAAAAGGGCCCTCATCCTGGTAAGGTCCATCTAACGGACTTAGTGTATTAGCAAGCCCAAAAGGAAACGTACGGGTTCCTGTTGCTCTGTTTCCCCAATTACGTATAACAGGTGTAATATTTACACCGACCTCGAAATAATCATTGGCCTGATAGTCCAAGTTTGCTCTCATAGAAATACGATCAAAACTGGTTTCTTCCACGGCACCCTGCTCATCTGTATATCCCAGGGAAAAGAAACCCTGAAACTTTTCAGTCCCATGAGATACACTCAAATTGTAATTTTGGACAGGAGCATTACGTGTCATATGTTTATTCCAGTCGACCCCTTCACCAAGTTCTTCGGGATTTCGATATTCTTCAGCAATATCACTCATATCTATTTCATTTCCATAAAACTCAGCTTCTTCAAACGCATTTTCCTGGCGCCATCGAGCAAATTCCTCTGCACTTAATAAATTTAACTTTTCACTCGGCAGCTGATATTGAATTCCGCTACTTGCATTAAAGGATAACTGGGTTTGGCCGGATGTTCCTGATTTCGTCTCAACCAAAATTACCCCATTTGACCCCCGGGACCCATAGATTGCCGTGGCTGACACCCCCTTCAAGACATCTATGCTGGCTATATCCGATTGATTGATTAGGCTTAAGGGACTTTGATACTGACCATAACTATTTTGGATAGGCACTCCATCTATTACCACCAAAGGCTCATCGCCCGCCCCGATTGAACCAGAACCCCTTATTCTCATTATTGATCCTCCCCCCGGCGCACCCGATGCTTGTTGCACAGTCAAGCCTGCAACCTGTCCCTCTAATGAACGATCTATGGAACTTGTTACCTGATCTGCAATTCCTTCCGTTTTAACACTGGCAATAGAAGTAGAAACTTGTCCTCTTTCAAGCGCTCCATAACCTACAACCACCATTTCCTCCCCCTGGATGGCCTGCGACTGCAGGGCTACATCAACGGTTGTTCTCCCCCCCATTGGCGCTTCCTGCGTCTGGTACCCCACGAAAGAGAAAACCAGCGTATCCTGCAGGGAAGGGACATCCAGTTCATATTGCCCATCGCTGTTCGTTGATGTGCCGGTGGTCGTCCCTTTGATTATCACGTTTACGCCGGGAAGCGTTTCACCCGATTGTGCATCGGTCACCGTTCCTGTGACCGTCTCTTGCTGTATTTTAAACTCCTGATAAAGTTTTTCTCTGATAACCAGGATGTCCCGGTCGGGCGACAAGGTCACCTCCAGACCTGTTCCCTCAAGCAGCCTATATAACGCTTCGTAAATGGGGACCTCACTGAAACTGGCCGTCACTTTTTTATCCGGGATGGCATACTCCTGGAACGAAAAACCGACCTCCACTTCTTTAGCCAGCC
>NZ_JBEPWZ010000010.1:0-31444 GCF_041642155.1 Fodinibius sp. | reverse complement strand
GTTAAAAACCAGGGGTCTTATTCCATACCAGGCCCGAGCGATTTCAAAACGCAGTGTATATCCGCCCCGCTCGCGAGTCAATCCTCCCGGACCCAATGCTGACTTCCGGCGCTTGTGTCAGTTCCGCAATGGGATTCGTTTGCATAAACTGGGAAAGCTGGTTCGTCCCGAAAAACGTATTATAGCCTGCAGGGGAGGATGTTGAAATCGCGAAAATGTAGAGATAGACAAAACAACGGTTTTACGAAGGAATCGTATAATCAGGGATCCCTGTAGATACGCATCGTCGGGTAGGCTAATTCAATGTCGTCGTGTTCCTCAAACGCGTGGAGGATATCCTCCCAAATGGCCTGGGAGATTCCTCTCCGGTTGCGCGGATTCGCAAGATGGCGGATCGTCAGGCATATGCCGCTGTCCTGTACATCCGTATAGACGATTGGAGTGAGATGCCGGTAATAAATAAGGTATGCCTTTTGGGCGCGGCGGACCTGCCGGTCGGCTTTTTCTACGAACTCTTCGAGATGCTTGTCTGTAATTTGCTGCAGGATCTGTTTTGCTTTATCCCAGTCGCTTTCGAAGGTGACAAGCACTTCCAGTTCATTCCAGATAAAATCAAAGTCGCTGGTATAGTTAGCCAGCGCGTCGGAAAAAATCAGGTGATTGGGCACATGGACCACCCGGCCGGTGCTTTGGTCGCTGCGCACCCAGTTGCCGATTTCAAGTACCGTAAACTTAAAAATCCGCAGATCGATGACATCTCCTTTCGTATCGCCCACCTGGATGCGGTCTCCCACTTTAAACGGTTTGCGCCAGAGAATGAACAACCACCCGGCTAAGTCGGAAATCGGGTCTTTAAGGGCGATTGCCAGTCCCGCCGAGAGCAACCCCAGGAAAGTCGCCAGCGACTGCAGTCCCTCAAACCAAATGCGTCCGACAACCAGGAATCCGAGAAAAACGGAGATATACGTGAGGTTCTTGCGCCACTTGTATTGTTCTTTCGCCTCCGGTATGTGCTTGTTAACCGACCGCACGGCGAGGTAGCGAATCAACCATATGATGAAAATAATCCCGAGGGAAAGAAGGACTTTATTGCTTAAGGCCGGCGAGTTCTGAACGATATCTTGTAGTTGGTTCGTGAAATCTTCCACAGAAAAGAACTTTAGGATAATAAATTAACCATAACAGGGTTGATAATACAAGAAAGGAAATTTATTGACATAATAACATTGTAAAAAAAAGGAATATTGAATAACTTAACGGGTCTAACATTTACCGATAGTTGTCTTTCTTATGCTGTATAATATCATTTTAGTTCTTATTGTTCTTGTTTGCATTCTGTTAACTATTGTCGTCCTTTTGCAGCCGGGCCAGGGAGGGGGACTTTCCGGCGGTTTGGCGGGCGGCATGCAGGGCGGGGCCGGCCTGGGGGCGCGCCGCACGGCTGACTTGCTCTCGAAATCCACCAGCGTGCTGGGCGGGGCTTTACTTGTGCTCAGCTTGCTTGCCAACTTTGCTATTGACAGGGGCGGGGCTTCCGAAAGTGCGGTTCAGGAAAGTGGTGTTGAAGCGCCCGCTCAGCAGCAAAATAACTTTGACAACTCGTCTCAAAGTCCCTCTGCGGTGCCCGAAATGCCGCAAAACCAGGGTGGAAACAACGACGCAGGCGGTTCAGGTTCGGACGGCGGAAATAATTAAATTACCTGAACGGATTTTTTTCATTTTCAGGAAATGAAGGGCCCAACTCAAAAGAGGGGGCCCTTTTCTGTTTAATTTAATCTCCAATGTCTACGACATCTCGCAGCACTTCTCTTCCCTCAAGTCCAAGCTAAACCCAACCCGCAAATTAGATACGACCAGTAATATTGCGTACTACCAGGTTAGTTCGCATGCATGCGTGAATACTCGGGGCTATGGGTCCCGGAGCGAGGGATGGAAACCTGCTCTTATAGGACGCACTCAGTTGATCCTGGAAAGCAGGGCTTTCATAAAACGGTCAAACGCTTCGATATGCGGCAGATGCCCGATGCCGTCCAGCTCGATGAGCGTAGCATCGGGGATTTCCCGGGCGGTGCGTTTGCCCAGCTCGGGATACTGTCCCATCGTTGCGGCCACCGAATCGGGAACCAGTCCGGTGCCGAGGGCAGTACGATCGCGCTGGCCGATAATGAGTACGGCCGGGACTTCCAGGTCCGAAAATTCATACAGCACGGGCTGGGTAAAAACCATGTCGGTGGTCAGCGCCTGATTCCAGGCATAGCGCTCGTAGCCGGGCTGGCCGAAAAAGCCCGTCCGCAGGTAGAGCCACTCATCATAGGCGGGTTTCCAGTTGTTGTCGTAATAGCTTTGGGACATATATTGCCTGACGCCTTCATAGGTCTTGTCCAGCTCCTGCCGGAACCAGTGGTCCACTCCCTGGTAGGGCACTTTTTTCTTCCAGTCTTCCAGCCCGATGGGATTTTCAAGAACCAGCGTTTCCACTCTTTCGGGATACATCAGCGAGAAGCGAGTGGCCAGCATGCCACCCATAGAGTGACCCAGAACCACGGTTCGACTGATTCCCAGGGAATCGGCCAACGCCCTGGTATTTCGCGCCAGCTGCTGGAAGGTGTAGTGATAATAATCTGGTTTGGTCGACTTGCCGAAGCCAATCTGGTCGGGAGCCAACACATTAAATCCTTCGTCCAGCAACGCCTGCATTACTTCCCCGAAGTAGGCGCCGTTGAAGTTTTTGCCGTGGAACAGCAGGATGGTCTTGCCATTGGGGTCGCCGGCTTCCTCGTACATAAACGCCATTTCCACCGATTGCTGCTGTGACTTGAAGGCAAAATATTCGGCCGGGTAGGGATAGTCGTAGTCCTCAAGGTTGATGCCGAGAGGGGGACGCCTGTCCTGCCCGAACAGGAAGGAAGTGCTTAAAAGTAACAGGATTACAATAAATATTGACCTTTTCATTGGATGGGTCGGGTTATCCTTAATAGTTAACGATGCAATGTAGTAAATTCCTTTCCCCGGTTACAGGACGATGAAGATATTCCTGCTATCCTCTTCATGGGGGTTTATTTAATCTACTGAAAAATAGCTTTTGTCATGTTGTCGTGAACTCTTTGGCTGAAGGGGATGATTCTTTTCCCCGCATTACTTCGGCAAACAAACGGTGAGATTTAATACGTTCTTCATGATCATAGATATAGGAGGCGATCATGATCTCGTCGGCTTCCGTTTTATTTGCAAATTCCGTTATTTCTTTTTCAACCGTCTGTTTGCTTCCGATAAAGGAATACTTGAGCATCTGTTCTACCGCCATTTTTTCCTTCAGGTTCCAAACGGTATTCATGTCATCGACCGGGGGCGGCATCGGCTTGCGTTCGCCGGTAACGACGCCCATGAACATCTGCTTTAGGGAAGTGGACAGCCATTCGGCTTGCTCATCGGTATCGGCTGCCACCACATTAACACAGGGCATGACGTAGGGTTCATCCAGCTGGTCGGAAGGCTCAAACTTATCACGGTAGACCTTCAGGGCGGCATGGAGCTGCTGCGGGGAGAAGTGGCTCGCAAACACGTAGGGGAGTCCCATCGCTGCAGCCAGGTGGGCGCTGTCGGTGCTGGATCCCAGGATCCACAGCGGAACGTCGGTCCCTTCGCCGGGGATTGCGCGGACACCGGAGCTGCTGTTTTTGGCGGAAAAATACTGTTGCAGCTGCCTGATGTTACTGGGGAACTGGCGCACTTGCTGCATCCGGTCGGGACGGATGGCCCGGGCTGTTGCCTGATCGGTGCCGGGGGCGCGTCCCAGCCCGAGATCGACCCGGCCGGGATAAAGGGTGGCGAGTGTACCGAACTGTTCGGCAATGACCAGCGGCGAGTGATTGGGCAGCATAACGCCCCCCGAGCCGATGCGAATGGAATTCGTAGCTTCCGCTACATAACCGAGTAAAACAGAGGTGGCAGAACTGGCGATGTTCTCCATGTTGTGATGTTCGGCCATCCAGAACCGGCTGTAGCCCATTTTCTCTGCATGCCGGGCCAAATCGCGGCTGTTATGGATGGCATCGGCGGGGGACTGTCCTTCCGTGATGACTGCCAGGTCCAGCAGGGAATAAGAGATGTCGGTAAGTTGTTTAATACTCATTTCTTTGTTTTAAAGTTGCGAAAATTATGTGGTTCATTAGACCGTCGGTCGGTCAGCATTTCTGATTGCGCTACCGGAGGTTGATAACCTGTCATGAAACAGTGCCGGGCACGCTCTTCCGGGAAGCGGTTACCACGCGGTCCGTGGCTACGGTATTGTGTCCCGGGAAGGCATCAAAGAATTCCGGGGAATCCTCCACCACGCCCGGATGTATCGCATTGATGCACACGTCATTTTCCTGTTCTATCGCTGCTGCCGTCACAAAGCTGTTGATCGCCCCGTTAACTGCTGCCAGGTTGGCCGAGGCATAGACCGGGTGCCGGGTCGTCGGAAAGAATACTAACAAAAAAGAAGAATCCTCCGTTTGGCAAAAGGATCGGTCAACCATACTCATTTGCCGGACTGGGTTGACTATAATCATGGAACCTGTTACTGTGATGGTACTGTCAGTGGGAAAGGGTGGAATAGAAACTACCATCCGATCCCGCCGGGCTATGCCTGATCAATTTGTGCGTGGACAGCTCTTTCGACCGGGAATCAATAATCTATGATAACACCTAATCTTTAATAACATTGCCGTGAAGAAACAATTTATACTCTCAGCGCTGATGTTGGTTTGTTACTTTCTTTTTGCCGGCTGGAACACCAAGGCTAAGGCTCAGAATAATTCGCCTACAGACAAAGTGATTCTTATAACCCTTGACGGGCTTCGCTGGCAGGAACTTTTTGCGGGGGCGGATTCTTTGCTTATTGACCATGAAGATTATGTATCCGATGCTTCTCCTTTAAAAGAACGGTTTTGGAGGGAAACTCCGACCAGGAGAAGAGAAGCGCTGCTTCCGTTTATCTGGAATACGATAGCAGAGATAGGCAGCATCCATGGTAATCGCTGGGAGGGAAGTAAAGTGAACCTGACGAACGGGATGGTATTTTCCTATCCCGGGTATAACGAGATTTTGACCGGCAAAGCGGATGATGAGCGTATCAATAGCAATGACAAGATTAACAATCCCAATGTTACGATTCTCGAAAAGCTTAACAAGAGTCTGAAATATAAAGGCAGGGTGGCCGCTTTTGGCAGTTGGGATGTATTTCCGTATATCATTAATGAGCAGCGAAGTGGTGTACCGGTGAATGCAGGTTTCGAGACAGCCGGGAGTGAAAACTTGACTGAAATCGAGCGATTCTTGAATAAAGTCCAGCCCAATACTCCGAGCCCCTGGGGATCGGTTCGCCTGGATATGTTTACCCACAATTACGCGCTGGAGTATATGAAAAGGGAGCACCCGAATATCGTCTATATCGCCTATGGGGAAACGGACGATTTTGCCCATGACGGGAACTACCAGGCCTACCTGAATTCGGCTCACAGCACTGATGCGTTTTTGAAGGAACTCTGGAACTATACCCAGGAAGATCCTTATTACAAAGGGCAAACAACTTTTATCGTGACCACGGATCATGGCCGGGGAACCAAGCCACTGGATACGTGGAGAAGTCACGGATCGGAAATCGAGGGGGCCGGACAGGTTTGGCTGATGACGTATGGACACCGGGCGGAGGCCGGGGGTGAAGTGAAACAGGATGAACAGCGGTACAGTACCGAGGTGGTAAAACGAATTAAAGCAATCACAGGCGAATAGCGGACACCGGTAGCGAACTACAGCGCGGTTATTATTTTCATAACAATACCGGCTAAAAGAAGCGAAACTATAGTATGTTGTTATGGCCCTAAGTGAAAGGATATAAAGACGTTAGCTAACTAAGAAAAAACCACTTCACTTACCGATACAAAAGCGCGAGAATATGGAGTCCAAAATATCCTCGTTGGTGATTTCGCCGGTGATGGACCCCAGGTCTTTCAGGGCTGAGCGCAGGTCGATGGAGAGGAAATCACCGGTCATGCCCTGATCGAGGGCCTGCAGAGCGCTCTGTACGTTCTGTCGGGCTTTTTGAAGGGCGTCACGGTGACGGCTGGAGGTGACCAGCAGGCTTGAGGCGTCGTAATGCTTGTTTTCCAGCGCCCGCTGCTTCATCAGCTTTTTAAGCTCCGCTATTTTTTCACCTTCAAGGGCCGATATCTTCAGGTCGTAATCCATGCGCTCATCCTCCACATCCAGTGCGATATCCTTTTTGGTGCCGATCAGAACGAAGGGGGTATCGCCGGCCGCTTTTTGAAACCGGGCGATATCTTGGCGCTCCGCCGCCGTCGGTTCGCGGGACAGGTCTTTCAGATAAACTGCCAGGTCCGCTTCCTGGAACGCTTTTTGAGATCGCTTGACCCCCTCTGCCTCTACCACATCCTCCGTCTTGCGGAGTCCCGCCGTGTCGGTAAGGATGAACCGGAGGCCTTCGTAGCTCCAGTCCACGTCAATGGTATCGCGGGTGGTTCCGGCGATTTCAGTAACGATCGCCCGGTCTTTGCCCACCAGCGTATTCAGCAGAGTTGATTTGCCGGCATTGGGCAGCCCGATAAAGACCGTTCGAACCCCGTGCTTGACCAGTCGTCCGGTTTCGTAGGTGGCAAGCAGCTTGTCTATCTCTTCTTCCAGCTCGGCGAGCAACTCCCGGAGCTGTTCGCGGTTGGCGAATTCCACATCCTCCTCTACGAAATCCAGCTCCAGTTCCACCATGGCGGTTGCGTCGATAATTTGCTGCCGAAACTCCCTGATATGCTCGCCCAGCCGTCCCTCCAGCTGCTGGTGTGCGGAATCCAGCGCTTTGGCACTTTTTGCGTGAATCAGGTCGGCCACCGCTTCGGCCTGACTCAGTTCCATTTTGCCATTCAGGAACGCCCGCTGGGTAAACTCTCCCGCCTCGGCGGAATGGATGCCGAGGGCCAATACCGTCTCCAGTACGGCCTGGGTGACCAGCACGCCCCCGTGGCAGGAAATCTCCACCGTCTCTTCTCCCGTGTACGACCTGGGAGCGTGAAACAGGGTGGCGAGTACTTCGTCTACCACGTTTCCCTGCGCATTGACGATTTTTCCAAAATGAACGGTATGGCTCTCTTTTTCGGTAAGATCCGCTGCCCGGAAGGCCTCGTTTACTATTTCAATGGCGTTTTTTCCGGATACCCGGATGACGGCAATCCCCCCTTCGCCCACAGGTGTTGCGATAGCCGCGATGGGTTTTCGCTGCGTGACAGGGGCATTATTTGCTGGATCGGATGCTGTCGTCGAATTTTTCATAACAGGTAAATATAACGACTCTGGTGCCGGTAATCAGCATTCATATCGGATGAGGAACAATAGATGGAAAGGGAGGAACGAAAAAGAAAGGTTGACTGGCGCAGATTTTATTTTTACTGTTGGTGCTGCTGTTTGTTGTCTGATCGCGGGAGTGGAGATGGTCGCAGAATAGATATTACGGACGGATGGCTTTGAGTAGAGGAAGCTAAAGGTAAAAATATAAGTCTAAGTATAAGATGGGAAATCAGGTATTGCATATCGACTGTCCGGATGAAAAGGGACTGGTCTACCGGATTACGGAAGTGCTGTATAACTACGGGTTAAATATTGTCAGCAACCAGGAATTTGTGGACGCTACATCAAACCATTTTGTGATGCGTACGGCCTTTGAGGGAGACCGGACGCCCCGCGGTGTGGTAAGGGATCTCAACGAGGCGTTGCCGGCGGCGGCAAACATTCGACAGGCCGAGATTGGCGACCGGTCGATCATTGTCATGGCCACCAAAGAAGCCCACTGCCTGGGAGATCTGTTGCTCCGGAACAGCTATGGCGAAATACCCGCGGAAATCGATGCCGTGATCAGCAATTACGGGGAGCTGGAAGCCCTATCACGGGCCTTTGACGTCCCTTTTCATAAGGTAAGTCACGAGAACCTGGAGCGGAGAGCCCATGAAAAGCAACTGCAGGAAGTTATTGACCGGTATGATCCGGATTATATTGTCCTGGCAAAATATATGCGCATATTTACCCCGGAATTTGTCAACCGCTACCGGGGACGCATTGTCAACATCCATCACTCCTTTTTGCCGGCGTTTATCGGGGCGAATCCCTACAGGCAGGCGTTTGAGCGGGGCGTAAAAATAATCGGGGCCACGGCTCATTTTGTGACGGAAGACCTTGATGAGGGGCCCATTATTGCCCAGGATGTGCTCCCGGTCAATCATTCGCACACAGCCGATCAAATGGCCAATGCGGGCCGGGATGTGGAAAAGACGGTGTTGGCCAAGGCCGTCAAGTTATTATTGGAGGAACGGATCTTTATCCATAACGGGCGAACAATTGTTTTTGAGTGAGCTATGTAAGATGGGCTATTAGCCCTAAAGACAGGGATATAGAGTCTGTATTTAGCTGTATGTTCTTGATTCTGTAATACCGTGCAAAGACACCCGCCCCGGTGGATTACTGCGGACAGCTCCCCCAAACCGGGTGGTGTTCCTGGAAAGGGAACTTTCGGATGAAAATTTTTCTGGTTCTTCACCGATATTAGGGCCGAAGATCCACCAATGCGGTTCGTTGTGGACTGCCGGACGGAAGACCCAATCCACCAGGCAATACGGGGGTAGTATTCCGGGGGACAGGTATTGTAACCAGTTTCTGCCTATTTCACATCCCCCATCAGCTTTTTGACAGGGGGCGCGGCAATCAGCGCCACAATTCCACCGCCGCCTACGATCATAGCGACCCACCAGAAGAGACTTGTGGGTGCAAGCGTTTCGAGCTGTCCGGCCATGAGTCCCGCAAAAAGATTGCCCACGGCCGCGGCGACAAACCAGATGCCCATCATTTGACTGACCCGGCTTTTGGGGGCCAGCTTGGTCATGGATGAGAGTCCCACAGGCGAAAGGCAGAGTTCGCCGCAGGTGTGCAGAAAATAGGTTACAATAAGCCAGGAGGGACTTACGGGATTCGCTTCCGTGGCGTTGGCGGCTCCCCACGACAGCACAAAAAAGCCGGCGGCCAGGCCGAATAATCCCAATCCGAATTTGACCGGGATGGAGGGATTCGCATTTTTGGACGCCAGCCAGGTCCACAGCCACCCGAATATCGGTGCGAAAACAACAATAAAAAACGGGTTGATAAGCTGGAGGGTGCTGGCCGGCGTTTCCCAGCCGATACCGATCCGCTGAATCAGCCACCAGATAAAAATGAGAACGCCTACGGATGAGATGCCGACTACCCATTTGGCAAAATCCCAGAGATCCTCGCGCTGGAAAACCCGGTATACCATGTACAATACCGGGATCGCAATGATCAACGTAAGAATAGAAGCGGTCGTGGCATCCAGCCAGGCAATGTCTCCAATAGAGCGATTGGTAAGATCCTGGGCAAAGAGGTTGAGCGAGGAACCCGCCTGTTCAAAACCGCTCCAGAAGAGCGCCGCCAGGATAAAGAGCCAGAAAATGACCCCTAATTTCTTCTGTTCCTCTCGCGTGTGTCCCCCGAAGAAGATGATATAGCCGAAAAATAAAAAGGTAATCGTCACGGCTGCACCACCCAGGTATTCGGCCAGGGTCTGGAGCGTTATGTTGATAACACCGGAACTCATCAGGAAGGTGAAAGCGACGATGGCACCGGCTGTAACGGAGAGGATCGTGTAAAATTTACGGCTCCGCGCATTGAGGACTTCCCGGCTCTCCCCGGTTTTGAGGTCCCCCGCATTGCCTAAAAATTTATACCCGTATTTATATGAGATCAGTCCGAGTACCATCCCGAATCCGGCCAGTGAGAATCCGTAGTGCCAGTTATAGCCCTCGCCCAGGACTCCGCAGAGCAGGGGACCCAAAATAGCGCCAAAATTAATGCCCATGTAAAAGATAGAAAAGCCGGCATCCCGTCGCGCCCCGCCCTCGGGATACAGGTCGCCCACCATCGAACTGACGTTGGGCTTCAGCAGGCCGGTGCCGATGACAATGAGGGCCAGTCCGAGGTAAAAGAACATGGTGGTGGGGACCGCCATGCTAAAGTGTCCCGCCGCAATAATACATCCGCCGACAAACACCGCTTTGCGCTGACCCCAGAGTTTATCTGCAACCCATCCGCCCGGAAGGGAAAGCACATACACAAAAAAGGTGTATAACCCGTAGATAGCGGTGGCTTTTCCGACACTGAAACCGAGGCCGGGATTGCTTCCCATCGCTTCTGCGGTCATAAAGAGCACCAACAGGGCGCGCATGCCGTAGTAGCTGAAACGCTCCCAGAGTTCCGTAAAAAAAAGTGTTGAGAGTCCCCGGGGATGGCCGAAAAAATCGTTCTTTTGTCCGGTTTGAACCGAGCCTGCTTGTCCGTTTGCCATTGCGTACACCTGTTATCTTACTGTTGCCATTACTCAAAACCCATCGCTTCTGCATGCGGTGCATGATAATTAAAGCGCTATAGTGAAGCAACTTTTAGTAACGGGACCTTAGCACCCCACATTGACCCTACGGCCGGGCCGCAGCTTCCGCCTGAACGCTGTCCCTCAAATGGTCCCCCGATCAGTTATTCTCAAGATAAGGTTTTTGAAAAATGATGACCCGATCGGCCGGGAAATTCAGCGTAGCATCCCAGTAATCGGCGAGCCAGCGGAATGTCTTTTCCGTAAAGAAGGTGACGTGCGTATAATCCAGCCGATAATGCCAGTCGCCAAAAAAGTCTTTATCATCCTCAGCTATTTTAGTCATGATACCCAGGTATCCGCCGGGGCGCAGGCAGCTCCACAGCCGATCCAGTTCTTTTCCGGGATGAAAAAGATGTTCGACCACCTCGGTAGCGGTGATAAAATCGTAGGTCTCCTCGAAAACGGAGGGGTCACGATCATAAAAGGAATCGTAGATACGCATTTCATGTCCCTCTCCCTCAAACATGAGATGCAGGGTGGGTCCCGGTCCCGACCCGAAATCAAGTCCCCTGCTCTCCGGTTCCAGCAGCTCGTTCATCGGTTGAAATAACTGCCCCAGGAAGGCGCGATACCCTTCGTCATCGGGATCATTTTCATGGGTTTCGTAACGCGCAAACTCTTTGTCCCTCGAGGGACGGTCTTCGGGAGTGGCGAAAATAAGGCGGCAGCGTTGGCACTGGTAGTAGTTGCCGGCATAATGCTCGGAGTTGTCTTCATAAAAGTGCCGGACATCAGAATGGGTGCATAAAATACAGGAATCAGGCGGCATGGGGAAAAATAAGCATGGACATTTATTTATTTTTATTTGTAGCGTTAAAGATATGAAATTATGACTGCTTTTGGGAAGGACTCGCTCTACATCGTCCTCTCTTAGGTATGGGAAAACCAATTCTTTATTTTATCAGAAGCTCTGGACCTCTTCTTATCCCGGGTATCTCCTATCAGGTAGGCGTAGGGCGACATAAAGTCAATATGGCTGAAGATTATTTTGACAATGGCCAGCATCGGGATTGCCAGAATCATACCCGCCACACCCCATATTTGTTCGCCAACAATGATAATAACCACGGTAAAAAAGGGATGAATGTCTACTTCAGCCCCGACGACAAAGGGTTCCAGCACATAGCTTTCGATGAGCTGAACGATCGAAAAGATAATGAGTATGCTAAGATACATCTGTGATCCTTCGCCTTGAGCAAGGGCCATAAGCATTAGCAGGGAAAAGCCTATAATATTACCGACATAAGGAATAATAGTTAACAGAGCAGCTATGGCCGAAAGAAAAAGGGCGTTATCAAGGCCGGCGATGGTTAACCCGGCAGAATACAGCACGGCCAGAATAACAATCAGGATGCCTCTTCCGATCAGGTATTTCTGTGCCACCTGGCTCGACTCCTGAATGACGTGCTGTGCCCGTTCTTCCTGATCTTCGGAAACAACTTTGAGAATAAATATAGGAAATCTCGACCGGTAGTAAAGGAGAAGAAACATATAAACCAGGACGAGAAGGGCGTTTGCCATTGCTCCCGTAGAAGAATCGATAAAACTGAGAATTATTGAGCTCAAGCCCCCGGACTCCGAGGAGGAACCCTCTTTAACGATCTTTTGCTGTTCTTCGGGAGAGATTCCAAACGTTTCATGAAAGAACCCCTGCAAAGATATCAGCTGCTTGTTAATTTCTTGTTCTATTTGGGGGAGATCTTCTGTAAAGCTGGCTATTTGTGTTGACAAGAGGGTGCCAATCCCGGTAAAAACCAAAACCAACAACAGGATACAGACAAAAGACGCCAGGGCTTTGTTAAATCCGATCCCTTCCAGTTTAGCAGATAAGGGAGACATCAGCATTGCAAAAATGCCCGCAAAAGCAAGCGGTATTAAGAAATCAGAAGCCAGGTATAATCCGCCGAAGATTAAAAAAAACAGAAGGAGGACCAGGTTTAATTTAACCAGAGGATGTAAATTACCAGCTACCATGAAAAAGGGTATCAATATTGATGAGGATATGGACTTCTATGGGCTAACAACAGCAGTGAAGAGATCATTTCCTCATCAAGTGCGTAAGGGAAGATAACAATGCTCAATCCCTGGTTTGTGACCGGTACACAGTTCTTGTTTTGCAGAAAGTGAAAATAAAGGATCACTGGCCCATGTAAGCGTACTCTCTCTCCGGCTTTCAGGGTTCCTGACAATCAATCATCCCGCCCGTTTCACCGTTATCTTTTCCTCCGGCACCGATTCTCCGACCGATCGATAGGAGCGATCGTGATACAGCACACCCGGACGTTCGTTCTGCTGGTCAATTTCCACTACCTCGCCCACAATGATAGTATGATCACCGGCCTTAAGTTTATCGTATGAACGACATTGAATGACGGTTGAAATATTGCTTAAAATAGGACTGCCGTATGCGCTGCGATAGTAGTCTACATCCTTAAACTGTTCTTCGCCTGTCCGCCCGGAAACGGCAAAATGATCGCACAGGCTGGATTGTTCCGGCTGTGGAATATGTATGGCATAATGAGTAGCCCGGGTTATCAGGTCGTGAATTTGGGCATCGTGATCGATATTGAAAGAGATGAGCGGAGGGGTAAGCGATAAGCTCGTAAAAGAGCCAATGGTAACTCCTCTTTTCTCCTTGCCAATAGCAGCGGTAGCAATCGTTACCGGAAAGGGCAGCTGCCGCATGGCCTTTTTGAGAGATTCAGCCGTTTCTTCTTTGGAAATAGTCATACTGATTATTGGTTTCGTTTAATGTTAGCCGGGAATCAGAACTGGGGTCCCAGCGATGATAAAAAAGTGCTTTCGTCGATATAACGAGACAGTTCAATGGTCGATTTGCCCAGGGTCTGCAACCGTTGAACAATTTCATCATCCACTATTCGGTGGTCGTCAAATTGAGAAGCGTTGATATAGATGCCGCCGCCTACCTGGTATGCCCCAAAAAAGGAAGCGATGGGACCCAGTTCCTGGCTTACGGAAAGGTAGTGGTGGTCTGTGGCACCGGTTGCTATGAGACCGACCGGCCGGTTTTCCAGCGGAGCCTGGTCCGACTGCCACTTACCCCTGGGAATGAGATCAAAAAGATTTTTCAGGACGCCTGAATAGCTCCCCCGGTAGACCGGTGTCCCGATAAGATAGGCCTCGCTACTGACGATGAGTTCCAGTGCCCGGGCCGTATCACCGCTGTACTGCTCCAGTTTCCGGCCGTCAGCGGTTTCAAGATCATATTCTGCCAAATGGAGGAGCTCGGTTTCGATATCAAATGCATCAGCGGCGGACTGCAAGGCTATTTCTACGGCTGTCCTGGTTTTTGAGGGGTTGGAAACACTGCCAACGATACCCAGTAGGTTGCTCATAATAAGTCTGAAAGTCTTTAGTGATAGTTATACAAGTTTTTAAGCCGGAATTATCTCATCCTGTTCAATGAGTATACGTTGAACAGGAATGAGATATACTCCGGATACCAGGGCTAGTGGTAATGGTAGTGTTAAACGGAGACTGTTTCCGTTGGCCTGGTCGACGCTGCTTCTCTTACTGCAGGGATAATCTCCCTACCGAAATAAGGAAGCTCGTCGGTAAAATGGAGAAATCCGGTAAGTACGAGGTCCACGCCGATGCTATCGAGCTGGCGAATCCGTTCGACTATTTGTTCTTTTGTACCGATGAGACCTGTTTTGAACCCATCATTGTATTGAACAAGATCGTTGAAATCGGAATCGGCCCACATGCCTTCGCCTTCCGGTGCCGATTGACCGGCGCCTTTGACTTGCTCTTTAAAGCCTTCCACGGCCTCTTCTGTGGCGTGCTCAATAATGTTTTCCAGCTCTTTTTTTGCTTCCGCTTCGGTGTCACGGCAAATCACGAAGGAGTTTACGCCTACCCTGGGAGGTTCGGTGCCGAACTCCTTGGCATATTGGCGGACCTGGTCAATCTGGCCTTTTATCTTTTCAAGACTTCCGCCGTTGAGGAACAGCCAGTCCGATACCCGGGCCGCCATTTTCAGAGCACGGGGAGAGTTCCCGCCCTGGAAAATGTCCGGGGGCGTGACGGGTTTAGGCTCGCAGGGGGCCTCGTCAATTTGGTAGAAGCGGCCGTTAAAGGAAAAACTTTCCTCGGTCCATAAGCCTTTCAGTACTTTGATAAACTCTTCACTGCGATCATAACGCTCGTCGTGGGCAAGCCAGGGCTCGCCAAAGCGGGTGAATTCATCTTTAAACCAGCCGCTGACCACATTAAGGTGGAAACGCCCGTTGCTGATTCGGTCGGAGGTGGCCACAAAGTTGGCGATGGGCCCCGGGTTCCACTGTCCGGGGTGAACGGCACCGATGAGCCGTAATTTTTCGGTATTGGCAGCAAGAGCGTTGGCAATGCTCAACGCCTCCAGCTGCTTTTCGGCATTGTAACTGCCAAAAAAGCGGGCCTGGGCCAGGCCGTAATCAAAGCCGACCTGCTCCGCAGTTTGCGCCAATTTCTTGTTGTATTCATAGCTCCAATCCGTTTTCATCGGCCAGTCGGTAATGACCAGTCCGCCACTTACGTTGGGAACCCAATAAGCAAATTTTGTATCCATTATGTTAACGCTGTTTCATTTTATAATTGATTAAAGTATACGACCCAAGTTGCTCTTCAGTCGACTGAAAAACCATACCAGTAAATAATAAAAAAGCCCGCTCACCTGTGAAGATGAGCGGGCTTTTGATTTCCTTCTGAGAAAGATCTTTAAAAAATCATGTGAGCATTGCTCTCTTACAGGTGGTTTTCTTGTATGCAGGCATACAACATAGCGCCATCATACAACACATATAAAGAGAGCAGAACATTCGCATGGTTATCACTTTGTAGTCATTTCGTTCAGTTGCCCCTAAGTTAAAAGTAGTATTTTAAAAAACAAAAATTTTTTATGGTTTTGTTTGAAGGGTTCGATTTGCCTGTCCTTTCCCTTTCTCCCGGCCATAAAACCGGGGCTGTCATCCGGCAAAAGGCAGGTACGATACGCAGGCTGTCCGGGTAATGACTGAGCAGCTGTTTTAATTAACGAGACCTTTGCAAAACCGTTGTTCTACCCATTCTCATCATGTTCGCGATTTCAATATCCTCCCCTGTAGTCTTTATATACATATACACCACGGTTTTGAAATTGCTAAGGGGTTGGTTTTGAATAAAACCCCTGGTCTTCCCAAGGTATTATAAAAAGAGAACGCCCTGGATTTAGTAACTTTCAAATCTCTTAAACGTTACCCAAATATAAAAGGAGTCCCCCTTGTGAACCTTATAAGCAAGCGCAAGTCTACACGCAGAATTGACCTGCATAGCAAATAGTTACGATTGGCTCGTAAAGAAAACCGGAAAACGTACCCGGTCACGCGAGGCTACGGGCGAATTTTGATATCTATTTTTTCCGTTGGCTTTTGGTTCTGATTCCGAATCGCCAGTTGTTGAATCACATTATTGGAGAGCTCCACAAAGGCCTGCGCCGACCTCGACTCGAGTCCCTCTTCCAGGACAATCGGTTTGCCGGCATCTCCGCTTTCACGGACGGCCTGTTCCAGCGGTATTTCGCCCAGGAAGTGGGCGCCGATTCGCTCAGCAAGATCACGGGCGCCGTGTTTGCCGAAGATGTGATATTTTTTGTCGGGCCTGTCTTCGGGGATAAAATAGGCCATATTTTCGACCAGTCCCAGCACCGGAACGTTCACTTTTTTAAACATGGCAACGCCCTTTCGAGCGTCATCCAGAGCCACCGTTTGCGGGGTGGACACGATGATGGCTCCCGTCAGCGGCACGGTTTGTACCAGCGTCAGCTGGATATCGCCGGTTCCGGGCGGAAGGTCGAGCACGAGATAATCGAGGTCTCCCCATTCAACTTCTTCCATAAACTGCTTGACCGCACTGGTGACCATCGGTCCCCGCCAGATCATGGCCTGGTCGGGGTCCACCAGCAGCCCCATAGACAGAAAGCGTACGCCATACTTCTTGAGAGGGATCAGCTTTTTCTGGGTTGTGATATTGGGACGCTCATGCGTGTCCATCATCGTAGGGATACTGGGACCGTAGATATCGGTATCCAGCAGTCCCACTTTTGCGCCCGTGCGGGCCAGTCCGCAGGCGAGGTTAACCGCTACCGTGGATTTGCCAACCCCGCCCTTGCCCGAAGCTACGGCGATCACATTTTTGACGCCGGAAAGAAGCTCTTCTTCCTCCTCATTTTTTTGCTGTTTCTTTTTTTTGCGGTGTCCCTGGCCTGGAAAGGCCTGCTCCTTTCCACGATCATCTCCCTGGTCCCGGAATTTAGAAATATTAACCGCCGTAGTGATATCCAGCACGGCCCCTTCGTCCACATACGTTCGAATGGCTTCTTCGCACTTTTCTTTGAGATGGGTCTCCAGCCGGCTGTTTTTTTCGGGGAGATCGATCGTGAACGTAATAAAGCTGTCCTGCACGATAAGGTCCTCAACCATATTGAGGGTGACGAGGTCTTTTTCCATCCCGGGATGCATTACATGGGTCAGGGCCGTGCGTACTTGCTGCTTGTTAATCGGCATTTTAAAAAGGTTGGGTTAAGCTCAATAAAATTAGTTTTAGAAGATAAGGATTTATATCCACATGCTAAACGCATTCACCCGTATTTTCTTACCCGCAACAGATGTCATAGCCCTAAGCTTCTAAATAGCAGTGAGTTGAAGAATTCATTCTTCATTCTATTCAGAAATGCGTATTTTATCCAACTGAAATTATGAATATCCCCAGGTGGGATAGGTAAATTAAGGTGATAGCTTTCCGGGAAGTCCGGTATCGGACTCATCTGTGTCCCTTATGGGCTGGGTTCGTTTTTCTCATTTAAAAAAATGGGCGGAAGGAACGCTAAAAATGTGAGCCAAGAGTAATTCGATTCAGAAGCAGTGCAACAGGTCCGTAATGAGTAAACGCCAATTAAACAACAGGCCATGCTGAAACGAACACCCTTTTATGAACTCCATGAGGAAGCGGGAGCAAAGCTTATTGATTTTGGCGGCTTTGACATGCCCGTGCAGTACGAGAGTATCCGCAAAGAACATAAGGCTGTTCGCAATGCGGTGGGGATGTTTGACGTATCGCACATGGGAGAATTTTTTATCACGGGCCGGGAGGCCCTGCCGTTGATTCAGCATGTGACCATTAATGATGCTTCTGAGCTGAAGCCCGGGGAAGCGCAGTATTCGGCCATGTGCTACGAAGATGGAGGCATTGTCGACGACTTGCTGGTATATATGCTGGGGGAGCATGAATACATGCTGGTGGTCAATGCCTCGAATATTGAAAAAGATTTTGAATGGATTGCCAGGCATAATTCGTTTGAGGCCGAGCTGCAAAACCGGTCGGATCGTACCTGCCTGCTGGCGGTACAGGGACCAAAATCGGTGGAAACCCTGCAAAAACTTACGGAAACCAACCTGTCCGGTATTACCTTCTATACGTTTGAAACCGGCAAGCTGGCAAATTGCGACGAAATGATTCTTTCGGCGACCGGCTATACGGGGGAAAAGGGATTTGAGCTCTATTTTAATAAGAATCAGGCGGACCCCGAAGGCGTATGGAAGGCTATTATGGATGCGGGTTCGGCCTTTGGTATCGAGCCCTGTGGACTCGGTGCCCGTAATACGCTGCGCCTGGAGATGGGGTTTGCCCTCTACGGCAATGATATTACCGAGGATACGCACCCCCTCGAAGCACGAATGGGCTGGCTTACCAAACTGGAAAAAGGTAACTTCATCGGAAAAGAGGCGCTCGTTGAAGTAAAAGAGACCGGCCCGGCCCGGCAGTTAGTGGGCTTTGTTGTCGAGGACAAGCGGGCGATTCCCCGATCCGGATATGACCTGTTTGATGAAGAGGATAACCAAATCGGTTTTGTAACGAGCGGTACCCGGTCCATTACGATGGACAAGAATATTGGAATGGGCTACGTGAGCAGGGAGTTGAGCGGGGAAGGCCGTACAATTCTTGTAGATATTCGAAACAGGAAAGCACGGGCTGTCATAAAAAAACCTCCTTTTATAGAAAGTTAGTTCCTTCAGAAGTACATAAGCATAAACGGTTAATGAGTTGCGAATTTATGAATAACAAGGTTGACGTTTTTATTTCATCACAGTCATTTCAAGAGGAAGAACTGAGAGACAAAACAGCGGTTGTGGTTGATGTGTTGCGGGCCAGTTCTACCATGATTACCGCCCTGAATAACAGAGCCAAGGGAGTCATTCCGGTTGCGGATATGGGAGATGCCAGCAAGATTTCCCAAAATCTCGACTCCTCGCATTACCTGTTATGTGGCGAAAAGGACGGGGTTAAAATTGAAGGCTATGACCTGGGAAATTCCCCGCTCGATTATACCGGAGCGATAGTAGAAGATAAGACGATTATCTTGAATACGACGAACGGGACCAGGGCGATCAAGCGTTCGGGCCTGGCAAACAGGGTGCTTATCGGGTCCTTTCTCAACTTGCGTACGCTGATAACAGTTCTTGAGAAAGTGGAAACGGATATTGTCCTGGTCTGTGCGGGCTGGAAGGGTCGCCTGGCACTTGAGGATTTGCTTTGTGCTGGAAATATTATTTACGAACTTACAGGCGGAACATTACCCCAAAATGTGCAAGACGGGGCCAAAGTAGCTTTTGGTCTTTATGAGAAATTTGGTGATGATATAGAACAGGCAGTCAAAACCTCAAATTATGCTGTTCGGTTAAAGGATCTCGTTAGCGAGGAAGATATTGCTTATTGTTGCCAGCGCAATAAGATGCAGGTACTGCCAGTAATGAAAGAAGGTATTATTTCGGATTTCTATGGCAAAGAAAAATAGTTCGGGTACGTTTCTGGGAGGACTTACAGAATCCCGAAAAATGGAGATTATTGGTATTTTGGTGATGGCCCTCGGCGGCCTGATAGGGCTCAGTATATTAAGTTATCATCCCTCCGATTATAATCTCATTCAGTCGCTCTCGACCGATAACCTGTTTAGCGTCGACCGGGGACCCGCCCTGCGTATTCAAAATGGGCTTGGAGTGGTAGGCGCCTACCTGGCACACTTTTTTGTGTATAGGCTTTTTGGCTATATGAGCCTTTTTATCCCTGTTATCATCCTGTGCTACGGCTGGGTTATCTTTCGAAATCGTGATGCCAGTCAGCTGCTCTGGCCCACCGCTTACGGCATTTGGAGCATGGTCCTCTTGTCCACGATCCTGGGCTGGTTCAATGCCGAATATGACTGGTACTCCTCGGTATGGAATGGGGCCGCCGGCATTGCTACGGCGCGGGTCTTGCAAAATATAACCGGCGTCGGATCGATTATTATCCTGGCCGTTCTGTTGGTAACCACAGTTCTGGCACTGCTGGATCGGGACCTGCAGACTACCGTGGATGCGGTTAAGGGGTGGTTTTCGGATTTCAGGATGTCGATTGCGGACTGGCAGGACGAGCGACAGGCACAAAAAGAGGAAAAACGGCGGCAGAGGGAAACGGAAGCCCAGCAGGCAAGGGTTCAACAGCAGCAACAGGCGGAGCAGCAAATGCGGAGGCAACCCCAATCCCAATCACCCTCACAACCAGGGTCAACATCGCGATCCCCCCGGCCCTCTGGCAGGCAATCCGGCAGGGAGGAACATCCGGGACCGACCTCGATTGACGAAATTGTGGAGCGTTCGCAGCAGCAGGACCGCGAGCGTATACGGAAAGAGCAGCGGGAGGTTCAATCGCTGGATCAGCGCCCCCGCGCCGACATAGAAAAAAAACAGATTGCCGAGGACGTTGAGGATGATGTGGATATTTCGGTGTATGTGGGCGAAGGGGATGAGGAGGCGGGGGACCGGGAGCTGGATCGCCAGAATAAGGACAAGGCCCGGGAAGTGCCCAGGGTTAAATACAAGTTTCCCACGGTGAAACTGCTCGACTCGCCGCCAAACGAGGGCAATGAAGTGGATCTCAACGAGATCAAGGATAATAAACGCATCATCCTGGATAAGCTGAAGCGCCATAAAATAGAGATCCGCAGTATCAACGCTATTGTGGGTCCCACGGTAACGCTTTACGAACTTGACCCGGCACCCGATGTGAAGATCAGTAAAATCGAGAGTTATGCCAATGACCTGAAGATGGCGACCGCTGCCAAGGGCTTGCGCATTATGGCCCCTATTCCCGGACGCTCGGCGGTCGGTATTGAAGTGCCCAACGGCAAGCGTGAGATCGTGTATATCAAGTCGGTCATCAATACGAAGAAATTTGTGGAAAGTGACTATGAGCTGCCGCTGGCGTTCGGAAAGACCATCGAGAACGAAGTTTTTATGGTTGATCTCACCCGGATGCCGCACCTGCTTATTGCCGGAGCCACGGGGTCCGGTAAAACGGTGGGGATCAATACGATCATCACCTGCCTGTTGTACAAGTGTCACCCGGATAACCTGAAGTTCGTGATGATTGATCCGAAAAAGATTGAATTGTCGCTCTACCAGAAGATCGAGGACCATTTCCTGGCGACCATACCGGGTACCGAAGATCCCATTGTCACGGATACCGCCAAAGCCCAGGAAACCCTGGAAAGCCTTACTATGGAGATGGATGAGCGGTACGACCTGCTGAAAGAGGGGATGGTTCGGGATATCCGCTCGTATAACGAAAAATTTGACAACGGTGAGCTGGACGAGGAAGAAGGGCACCGCCACCTTCCTTATATCGTCGTGCTGGTCGATGAACTGGCCGACCTGATGATGACGGCCGGCAAGCAGATTGAAGAACCGATCGCGCGGCTGGCCCAGCTGGCACGAGCGGTAGGCATCCACCTGGTAGTGGCCACCCAGCGTCCCTCCGTCAACGTTATTACCGGCACCATCAAAGCTAACTTTCCGGCACGGATTGCGTATCAGGTGGCTTCGAAAGTGGATTCAAGAACGATCCTGGATACCGGAGGGGCCGACCAGCTTATCGGGAGCGGGGATATGCTGTTCACCAACGGCGGGGGCATGACCCGCATTCAGAATGCTTTCGTATCGACTGAAGAGGTGGAGGAGATTACCGAATTTATCGGAAACCAGCGCGGGTATAATAAAAAGTACCAGCTACCAGTTATCCAAGATGAATCTTCGAGTGGTGATATTCCCGATCCGCTGGAGGATATCGATGAGCTGTTTGAAGCAGCTGCAAAAATTGTTGTACTGCACCAGCAGGGTTCGGTGTCGTTGCTGCAGCGCAAGCTGAAAATCGGCTATAACCGGGCTGGACGTATTATCGACCAGTTGTTTAATGCGGGTGTCGTCGGTCCCTATCAGGGCAGCACGGCACGCGACGTACTGGTGGAAGATGAAGAAGAATTAGAACAACTATTAGATGAATTGGACGAATTCAATCGCTAACCTCTTACGGGTTCTGGCCTGTACGCTCCTTTTGTCAGGCGTCACGACGACCCTCCTTGCCCAGGAAAAACCATTTTCGCAGTTGAAAGAGAAGTTTGAAAAAGGCCAAATTTTTTCGGCCGACTTTCAACACCGGTCTGTTGATTCTTATACTGGTGATACCGTATCCAGCGACGGATGGATATGGGTGGGCCGGGAGCGGTACAAGGTACGGGCCGATCATCAGTCAGTCGTGGTGAACGGAAAAACCTCCATGGTCTATGACAACAACCGGAACCGGGTCATCATAAGCAAATATGAGCCCTCGGAAGATGATTTTGCACCCTCGCGCATTCTCAACGGCATCGATTCGACGTTCTCCGTAGAGGTTGAGGAGCGCCGCGACGACCAGTTTTATATTCGACTGGCCTCTGACGATGCCTTTGCCATCTATAAGAAAGTAGAAATTTTTCTTTCCCGCGACCTTATACCCCTGAAGATTCGCGCCGTAGATCCGGTGGATAATATTATAACGACGCAATTTCATGGCGGAGAATTTGTTCCGGCGAAACAAGAGATGTTTCTTCTCGATTACCCGGAAGGAGCCGAAGTTGTTGATATGCGAAACTAATGGGATGCTGCCAAGTCAATTGCTAAAACCTGTGGAAAATTCGGCTTAATCCAATATGCTTAAACGTTTTTTGAAAATTAGTCTTGCCCTGATCCTGGGAGCCGTTTTTCTGTGGCTGGCGTTTCGCAATGTCCGCCTGCAGGAGGTTTGGGATTATACCAAGAATATACAGTTCGGGTGGATTCTGCCTTTTGCAATAGCAGCGTTTTGCAGCCATGTATTTCGTGCGGAGCGCTGGCGGCTGCTGATTGAACATGACAAGAAAGGGCTGGACAGTTCAACGCTTATTTCGGGGGTGTTGGTAGGCTATCTGATGAACTTGGTAGGTCCGAGGCTGGGGGAGGTTTCCCGCCCGATGTATGTAGCCAAGAAAGAGGGATTAAGTACGTCTAAACTGATCGGGACCATTGTGCTGGAGCGCATTGTGGATGTGGTGGTCATGTTTTTTCTGATGGCCGTTGTATCGGTATATATTATCGCCGATCTCGCACTGCTGAAACAGATTTTCGGCGATGACACCATCAACTTTCTGACCAATGAATCCAGCTTGTTGACCTACGGGTGGACCATATTGCTTCTGGGTATTGTTGCTTTTATCGGCTACCTGTTGATCAGGGCTATCATATACCTGGGCAGGAAGTCGCCCCTGCTGCAAGGCTGGATAGATCGGGCCAGAGATGCGCTCGTGATGTTTAAGGACGGCATCCTTTCGGCGCGCAAGGTAGAGCGCTGGTGGCTTTTCATGCTTTATACGGCCCTTATCTGGTTTTGTTATACGCTGATGACCTACATCCCGTTCTGGATGTTCGATATGCAGGAAGTTTATCGCCTGGATATGCTGGATGCGCTGGTGATTACCGTCATTTCCGCCATCGGCATTGCGATACCCTCGCCCGGGGGACTGGGTACCTATCATTATTTTGTCAAGCAGTCGCTGCTGGTGCTGTTTGCCGTGCCGGCGGTCACCGGCATCGCCTATGCAACGGTTACGCACGCCAGCATGGTTATTTTCGTGGCCTGTATTACGCCTATTGTACTATTTATCGATAAACTTCGTTCAACTAAAGCGGGTAAACCGGTGGTGTGACCGCCGTCTAATTATTATTTTTGTACTTTAGTCGAAACAGAAGAACCTCAGCCAGGTATAAAAGTCCGGCAATTGGGCATTAATCGTTGCTAAAAAATTAGTACATTAAAACTGATTTTCATCGGCATTCAGCCTTTACTGTAATTATCCAACAACCCATGAAACGCATTTTAACTGGTACTTTTTTATCGATTTTTATAGCAATCGTTGCTTTTCCACTGGCTGCCCAGGACCGGCAGGGCGGGGAGGACGATGCGATGCTGCCGGAAATAGATCCACAGGATATTGAAATTCGCAGCGAGTTTAATGCGCGTTTTCCCGGACTTCGGCGGCAGCCGATCCTTGGTTTTGAGCCTGCTTCTCGAGTCTACAGGGTAGATCCCGACCGCATGCCCTATATTGAAAGCCGCGAAGAAGTTGTGGCCGACCTTCCCATAAGTGATATGGCCCGGCCTGATCCGCCTCCCTATGCCCGGTTGCACTATTCGCCGGATATTAACGCCTTCGGACGGGTGGGCGGGGGCAGCTATACCAGTCCCGAAGCCAACTTCTGGGGCGTAACTCGACTGAATGACAAGAGTTATGTCGGCGGTGACCTGGATTTTTCTTCTTCCGAGGGACACTTGGACGGGCAGGCGAGCAGCTTTCGATTTTTAACCGCCAACGGGGAGTTTGCAACCAAATTAGACGAACAGACGCGCCTGGGATTGGACCTGGGTCTGCAGAACAGCTTTAATCACATGTATGGCGTGGAAACTTCCCTGGATATTCCCGACAGCCCGCGCAAAGAGTATGGCGGATTTGATATCGGGGCGAATCTCGAGCGCATGAAAAACGGCGTGGCGGGATGGCAGGTACAGGCTCATATGCGATATTATGATGCCAGGGTGCTGGCCGGCGATCTTTCCGATCAGACGGATGAAGGGGTGTATAACATTTCGCTCTCAAAACGGTGGGCGGGAGCCAGTCCCACGGAAACCATTACGGCCAAACTGGGCGGACGGATGGGCGATTACAGCAATAGCTTGGTGGCCGACCAGTGGATGACGGGACAAGCAGGCGTTGAATACCAGCGACTGTTTAACTATGAACTGCACCTGACCGTGGATGCCAGCATTTTTTATGGATCCGATGCGTTTGAAGACAAAATATACTTTGGTCCCGATGCAACTATTGAACTGCCGCTTTTTGAAGGGGCTACCCTGATTGGTAATATCGGAGCAAAGCCCTATGTGCGCACGGCGGAACAGCTGCATACCACCAACCGGTTTTTGGATTCCGGCAATAACTTTCGGCATACGTACAAAATGTACGGCTCGGGTGAGCTGAAGCTGACCTATTCCGAAGTCGGGAGCCTGTCGGGCGGCATTCTCTTCGAGGATATTTCTCATCACCCCATCTTTGAACGGAACGCCGTTGCCACAAATCCGGATCAGCTGCTGTTCTACAAGGTACGGTATGCCGATGCCACGAACATCCGCCTGTATGCCGCGGCTACCCACCAGGTGGTACCGGAAAAATTTTGGCTGAGCGGAGAAGCGTATGCACAGCTTCCGGAGCTGCGGGACGGGGGACGTATTCCCTATTCGGAAAAGCTGGGCTTGAATTCGGGATTCGGGTTGAAGCTGTTCGACGGGATGACGATCGAAGGCTGGGCCGATTACCGCGGTATACGTGAAAACGACCAGGGACAGGATATGGAGGATTACCTGTTGGTGGGGGGACAGCTTGACCTGTCGATCACCGACAAGATCGGGATATACGGGAAAGTCGTTAACCTCCTGGATCAACAGTACCAGCAGTGGGAAGGATATGTAGAGCGTCCCCTGCAGATTTATGGCGGACTCACTTTTAAACTATAGTTTTGGTGACATACAGGATGGATCAGGAGTTTGTGCAGGCATTTGTTGAAGTTGTGCGGGAACAAATAGCTCAAAGAAATAGCGTTAGAATTGACGGCGTGGGTTCTTTCCGCGTTGAACACCGGAAACAGTTTCAAAAACAGTACGACAATGGTCGTGTTGTAATGATGCCGCCCAAGGATACCATCAGCTTTACCCCTGAAAAGCAACTCCAGTCATGACAACGGTTAACCGAGAACAATTGATAACACTGCTTGCCGAACGGACGGGCATGGATGAGGATCGTGTGGGCCAGCAGTTTGCGGAGCTGACCAATCATATCCAACGGGTTGAAACCGGCCGGGACCCCGTTCGTATTGAGGGATTTGGAACGTTTAAGACGGTTCAGGATCGATTGGAGTTTGTACCCTCGGAGATCCTGTCAACGGAAATTAATAACAAATACGCCGGCATGAAGCCGATTGAGCTCATTGGCGCTTTTAAAGAGCCGGATGGCACGGACGTACCGGTGGCGGGGCGGCCGGATGAAGCGGAAGTACCGGAGTCCCGGGAGAAAGAGATTGAGGTCCCTGAACTAAACGGCAATGGCTCGGATTCTCCCGAAAAAGAAATCCCGGAAACAGAGTCCGTACCGCCGCCGGAGATATCGCCCGGGGCGCCCCCGAAGGAGCAGGCAGACAGGGACCCGGTGTTCCGGCAGGAAGAAATGCAGGACGGGGATAACGAAGATTCTGCAGCCCCGCCGGTACCGGCAGCACCAGCTGCCGCGAAGGCGGAAGTGGGTTCGCAGGAAGCGACCAAATCTCTTGATAACGATCCGCTGGGGAAAGCTATTGTAATTCTCGCTGTAATTCTTACTTTATCTGTCGCCGGGTGGCTGGCCTACGATTTTGGCCTGTTTGGATCCCATGGGGCTGGCAGCGAAAGCTCCCCGTCTCCCGGTCCTCCTGCTGAGCAGCAGCGTATGGAGCGGGAAAATGCCGGGCAGCCCGGCGAGCAGGCAATCGGAGAAGGGGGGGATAATGCCGAACCTGCGGAACAGCAGCCTGAACCGCCCGGCGAGCAGGGCAATGAGACACCGACTTCAACCGTTGAAACAGAGCCGTACGGTTTGTATGGCGAGTTTAACGAGGACATTGACAGTGGCTTTTTCACGATCGTCGTACACTCTCTGCGCACTATGGAGCTGGCCGAAGAGAAAAAGCAGGGCCTGGTGCAAGAAGGTTTTCGTACCAGGATAAAGGAGACGGATATCAACGGAAGTACGTATTACCGGGTGGGTATCGGTCAATTTTCCACCATCAGTGCAGCCCAGGAAGCGGTCCGGGAACTGCCTGAACCTTATCAAAATAATAACTTTATAAATCGTTTTTAACCATATAGTTGTAACATAGAGGATCAATTTTATGCAAGCCTTACTTTTCTTTTGGATACAGTCTCAACCGGATACCTCAGTCGTAGATACCTCAGCAATAGCTGACAGCCTGGACTTGGCAGCCCAGCAGGAGAGCATGTCGATGCTGGAACTGCTTGCAGAGGGGGGCGTGCTGATGATTCCTCTGTTTATCTTGTCAATTGTTGCCATTTTTGTGATTGCTGAACGGTGGCGGTCGCTCAATAACTCCCGTATTGAAGTAGATGGCTTCCTGCGCACCGTCGAGGGAATGCTGAAGGACGGGGACCGCCAGCGCGCTTTAACGTATTGTGATAGTATCGACAAGCCTCTGGCCCGCATTCTTAAAGCCGGAATTCGTCGGCTGGGTCGTTCCATCCGGGATATTGAAAGTGCTATCAGCAATGCCGGGAAAAAAGAGATCTTTCATCTCGAAAAGCGAATGAACTGGCTGGCAACGATTGCGGGTGTTGCCCCGCTGGTCGGGTTTACGGGGACGGTAACCGGAATGATCGAAGCCTTTATGGATATTCAGTCGCTGCAGGGAAATGTGAATCCCAGCGTGCTGGCAGGGGGTATCTGGGAAGCGCTGATCACCACCGCGACCGGTCTGATTGTGGGTATCATTGCCTACGGGTTTTATAATTTTCTGCTTGGCAAAATAAATCGTACCGTTCATGAGTTAGAAAATGCATCGGCGGATTTTATCGATATGCTGCAGTCGCCATCCAATAAAAAGAAACAAGAAGCACAGAAGGTACGGTAATGGACTTTAGAGAAGATGAAAATAAAATGGAGCCGCTGACGATGTTTTCACAGTCGTCACTGACAGATATTGTATTGTTGCTGCTGATTTTCTTCCTGCTGACCTCTTCCTTTGTTACGAACTTCGGTATTAAGGTGAATATTCCCGAAGCGGAAACCGGTGCGCAGACCGACTCGCAATTTATTAATGTGGCGGTTACGAAAGACGGAGAGTTCTTTGTAAATGGGGAGCTGACCGGGAAAGGCATGCTGGCCTCCTCACTGCAGGAAGCCAAAAATGAGAACCCGGAGGGCACCCTGGTATTGCGGGCCGACAAAGATGCTATCGTCGATAATGCGGTCCGTGTAATGAATGTTGCCAAAGCGTTACAGTTAAATATTGTGATGGCTACCGAACAAACTTCACAATAACAGCCCGTACATGGAACTACCTACATTCCAAAAAGAAGAAGATCGTTTTGCCCTGTTGGTCACGGGTGGGGTGCATGTAGTGCTGGTAATCATATTTTTGTTATATTCCTTTACCATTCAAACCAAGGCCCGTCCCTCTTTTATCGAAGTCCAGTTTGGTGAGTTTCAGTCGGGCTCGCCGGCCGAGTTTGCCGAACAGCAAAATGAGGAGGTGGCCACGCGTCCGGACCCCTCGGAAACAGAACCGGAAAATCCGGATCCTGAGACGCCGGATCCCGCCGAGGAGCAGCAGGAAACAACAGAGGAAACAGCCAAGCAGGTTGATTTGGCGGATCAGACCGAGGAGATAGAGGAGGAAGAAGTTCAAACCCCTGATACGGACGAGGTAGATCCCGAAAAAGAAACGGCGACGGAAGAACAGCAGGAAGTGACGGTCCCGCCCCAGACGGAGCAGGATGAAGTTCGGCAGGAGGGGGCGGAAAGCAGTGGGGACCCGCAGGGGAGGACCGGCGATATTCAGTCGGACCAGGGCACGGGTAACGAGCAGGAAAAATCAGCACCGTATGAATTGGAGTGGGAGGGAGACGTCGATCGCTCCCCCATGGTACAGCCGCTGCCCGAAAACCCCACGGATTTGGAAGCGACCCTGACCATCCGGTTTGAAGTGAAGCCCGACGGCACGATCGGACGTATTATCCCTCTGAAGAAAATGAATCCCGAATTAGAGCGGGAAGTATTGCGGACCCTTCGAAGCTGGCGCTTTTCCCGCCTGCCCTCCGGCGTGCCCCAGCAGGCACAGTGGGGGACCATCACCTTTCGGTTTGTCCTGGAGTAACTGAGTATCCTGCCGGAATCATTCCGCAAGCGGGCGTATATATCCCTCTTCTTTATCGAAATCCAGAGATACTTCCCGACCCGTCTCGGCTGACTCGTAAATAGCTTCCATAATAATCATGTCGCGCTTGCCCATCTCTCCGGGCACGATGGTCCGGTCGTCTTCGAGGATACAGCGGGCGAAGTCATCCATTTGCAGAGCCTGCTGATTGACCTGCGGAAAATCCATGGGTTCTTCACTGGTGTCTCCCCGGATGCCGCTGTAGCTGTAAGCGGGACTGAGTTCCGCCCACCCATTGGTCGCTTCCAAACGAAAGTTATTTCCGCGATCTTCGTAACTCGACTCGCCGTAAAGCACGGCATCCTTCGGGAAGTTCAGCTCCCACCGTATCGTCCCTTCCACTTCCGGGAAATTTTCAGGGTTTTGCGTTTCATCCCAGGCCATGACCGACGTCGGCAGCTGTCCCATGGTATAAAGACCGGCCTGTATCACATAAATGCCTACATCCATCAGGGGTCCCCCGCCCGCCAGCTCTTTGTCAAGACGCCAGGCGCCGGGGTCGTTCAGGGGAAAACTGTGGGTGCCACTCATCTGTTCTGCGTTTCCCAGTACCTCACTGCGGCCCAGCCGCATCATTTCTTTATTATGAGGCTCGAAATGCAGGCGATAGCCGATCGAAAGCTTGCGTCCGGCTTTTTGGGAGGCATCAATCATACGCTGGCAGTCCCTGGCCGAAGTGGCCATCGGTTTTTCGCAAATAACATGCTTGCCGGCCTCAGCGGCCCGGATGGAGTACTCGGCGTGCATGCTGTTGGGCAATACCACATAGATGATATCAATATCGTCGTTATCGGCTATCTGGTCATAGGTCTCATAGTTATAGATATTGGACTCCGGAAGATCGTATTTCCGGCCCCATTCTTCCTCCTTCCGAGGCGTGCCGGTTACAATGCCCGCCAGCCTGCACAGTGTTGTCTCCTGCAGGGCCGGGGCAATCTGTCCGGTTGCATACCTGCCAAGTCCGACCAGGGCCACCCCGAGTTTTTCACTTTCGGGAAGTTCAGCCAGGCCTGCAGCCGAAGAAAGACGCTTTGTATTATCAAGCATGGTAAGGCCCGGAAGAGCAACTACCGAACCGAGACCGAGCGAAAGATGGGAAAGAAAATCACGTCTTGAATAACTCATAATTACTCCTTTTTATTGATGTAAAAGACATATTAATGTTAATAGATTTTGCCAAACCGTTCTTTTGGCCAATCTCTGCGTTTTCGCGCATTCAAAATCTTCACATACACCTTTAAAATATATGCTGTGGATTTGAATACGGTCAGGCTTTGATATTGACTAAAATTCCTGGTTTTTTCAAAGCTTTTTATTGATAGGCTTTGTTTAACTGGTGATGTAAGCCCTAATTGGTGCGTGTAATCATTATATTAAATACAGCCTTTTTGACTCTATATACGAATTACATGATGAAAAGCATGATGGAATTCGTATATTTTACTCAATTTTTATTTTAAAAGAAGGTTCCTATGGGTTGTCAAATGCAATGGTCACTGATAATAGTGGGGTGGATATGGATGTTCTTTACTGCTACGGGTACTGTGGTGGGACAGCAAACCCTGCCTGATTCTCGGCAGCAAATTTCAGCGGCAGTAAGCGCCGCTCCCGAGAGTATGCAGGCCGGGGCGATGGTGTTGGGGTACAATGCCGATACCACCTTGTCTACGCTGAGAGAGGGGACGAATAATTTAATTTGTATAGCGGACAACCCGCGGGATTCGGAGTTCCACGTTGCCTGTTATCACAAGGATCTTGATCCTTTTATGGAACGGGGACGGGAATTGAAGGCGAAGGGGATGTCACGCAAAGAAGTGGACCTGATTCGACGTTCCGAGATAAAATCCGGGCAACTGCCGATGCCTGAGAAACCGATGGCTTTATATTCTTTATCGGGTCCGGCCGACGCTTTTAATTATGAGAATTCTACAGCAAAAGAGGTCTCCCCCACCTATGTGGTCTATATTCCGTTTGCCACCGAAGCCTCTACCGGATTGGCTAAGAAACCGGTCAGTGAAGGAGCACCCTGGATTATGGAGCCGGGTACGCCCTGGGCACATATCATGGTTATAACGGGCGAAACCATAGATAAACAGGTTAAGACCGATGGGAAATGATTTTACCGAACACGCTCTCAGCCTTGAATAAATCAACGGGAACCGGAGATCAAGCCCCCCGGTTCCCGGCGAGAAAATGAAAATAAATGAAGGAGCGCGAGCCCGGTTAATTACTGAAATGCGAGGACTACTAATCCCCCCGAAGTACGGGCCGAGACCAGGGGGCCTCCGCCGTTTATGGTTCCCGTTATTTCATTCCGCTTGCTATCACCCGAAAAATTAGTGAGTTTAGAGTGGACGTAGCTGCCTTTCAGGTTGAGATTAGCTCCCTCTTTGCGAGGCAGCGTGATATCAATATTACCACCGCTTGTTTTAAGATCAGTAGAAGAGGCTAGCGATATAAAATCGGCTTCGATATTACCCCCGCTGGTCTGAGCTTCAACGACACCGCGAATGTTATTGAGGTCGATGTGCCCCCCGCTTGTTCGGGCATTGAAGTTGCCCTGAAGATC
>NZ_JBEPWZ010000009.1:0-33407 GCF_041642155.1 Fodinibius sp. | reverse complement strand
TCGAGGGAACGACCAACAAATCCTATGTCGGCCACATAGGGACGGGAACAGCCGTTCGGACAGCCCGTCATGCGGACGGACAGTTTCTCATCTTCGAGTCCGAGGCCGTGCAGCACATCATCCAGATCTCTGATAATATCCGGCAGAGCCCGTTCGGATTCGGTGATAGCAAGTCCGCAGGTAGGCAGGGCCGGGCATGCCATCGAGTATTTGATTGCGTTCGAAAGTTCATCGTCCAGCAATACGCCGTGGTCGTCAAACATGTGCTCAATGCGCTCCCTGTCATCTTCATCGATATCCGTAAGGATCACGTTATGATTGGGGGTAAGCCGAACGCCCGTCCCGTATTCTTTTACCACTTTACGGAGTGCGGTCTTCAGCTGAAGGGCACCATCATCTTTAATGCGCCCGTTTTCGATGGAAAGTCCCAGGAACCAGTTGCCGTCCGACTGCCTGTTCCAGCCGAGATAGAGATCCAGTTCAAAGTCGGGCAATTCGCGGAAAGGCTCCAGCTCATACCCAAGGCGCTCCACCAGCTCGTTTTCAAACTTCTCCAGTCCCCATTTGTGGATCAGGTATTTCATTCGGGCCTGCTTCCGGTTTTTCCGGTCCCCGTGATCGCGCTGTATTTCAATAATTTTTTTTACCACCTCCACCACCTTTTCTTTGGGGACGTATCCGAGGTCGTCGCCCAGCCGGGGGAAGGTATCCTCTTTGCGGTGGTTCATTCCCATGCCGCCGCCGACGATGACGTTAAAGCCTTCAATTTCATTGTCATCGTCGAAAAGGGCCACCAGCCCGATATCCTGAGTATAAACATCGATGCTGTTGTCTTTTGGCAGGGCGATGCCCACTTTGAATTTCCGCGGCAGGTAACTGTGACCATACAGGGGCTCGCTGTCGGCGACTTCCTCCTTGCCGGAATAGACCTTGTCGCCGTTCAACCAAACTTCGTGGTAGGCCTTGGTGGCAGGCAATAATATATCGGACAGGTCGTCGGCGAAGGCCTGAACCTTTGCCTGGCGCCCGTCTACATCGGGAGCCGGCGAGGCCATCACATTGCGCACAATATCACCACAGGCGCCAAGGGTGGTAATTAACGAATTGTTAATCTCCTGCAGCGTCTTTTTGAGTTCATCCTTGATAATGCCGTGCAGCTGAAAGGCCTGCCGGGTTGTTACCCGCAGGGTTTGATCGGCATAATCATCGGCTATTTTGTCGATGGCCAGGTATTGATTCGGGGTCATTTTACCGGCGGGCAGCCGGCCACGAATCATAAAAATGTAGTGGCGGTCACGCCCTTCCCGGAGATCACGATCATCCTGCTGGTAGGTGCCATGAAATTTAAGCACCTGTATGGCCTCTTTACCGAAATGGGAAGAATCATTTCCCACTTCTTCGGCAAGAGGCGCACGCAGATAGTCGCTTTTCTCCTTTATGACCTCAATTTTACTTTTTGTTCTTTTTCGTCGAGAACCCATAAAGGATCTTTGGTTTAAATCAAGTTAAATATTACCGTTCGATGGGTGCGTCAATCAGATTGCCCCATTCGGTCCAGGAACCGTCGTAATTACGCACGCTCGGATATTCGAGCAGTTCATTCAGGACAAACCAGGAATGCGCCGATCGCTCGCCAATCCGGCAGTAAGAGATAATATCCTTGTCGGGCGTGATTCCTTCGTTTTCATAGATTTCTTTCAGCTCCTCTTCGCTTTTAAATGTTCCATCTTCGTTTACGGCTTTTGACCATGGAATGTTGGAAGCCCCGGGAATATGACCTGGACGCTGGGAGAGTTCATTCAAGCCAGGAGGTGCCAGAATTTTGCCGGTAAACTCATCCGGAGACCGGACATCCACCAGACCGAAATCATTATCGTTCAAGCGCTCTTCAACATCCTGACGGAAAGCACGATATTCTTTCTTTACCCCGGATATCGTATAATCCGTCGTATCGTAATCCGGCGTGTCGGTTGTCAATTCACGACCTTCCGCCTCCCATTTCTTGCGGCCGCCATCCAGAATCTTTACATCTTCATGGCCGTAATACTTCAGCAGCCAGTAAGCCCAGGCAGCGAACCAGTTGTTGTTATCTCCATAAAGTACGACCGTCGTATCGTTATCAATCCCGGATTCCCGCAACAGGTTTTCGAAATCTTCTTTCGAACTGATCGTTCTGCGCAGCTGATCCTGCAGCTGCGTTTTCCAGTTCCATCCTACCGCACCGGGAATGTGGCCGGAGTCATAGGATTCGGTATCTACATCCACTTCTACCAACCGGATGCCCTCATCGTTGAGATGATTGGCTGCCCAATCGGTAGTAGCGAGTACTTTTTTGTTGGTTAATACGTCAGACATAGTAATTAATTTTAGCTTTGTTTTTGGTTAGGTGATATACATGAATCTAACAAAGCCCTGCTGATGCAGGCGGGCGGGCATTATCAAATAAAAAAGCCCATTACCTGCAACAGGTAATGGGCTTTTTCGTCAGTTTCTTAGATCATCATTTTGACATATCAGCTCCACTACCTTTCAAGGGATTCATACAACAACACATACACATATCCATGGACATGGCAGTGGAGATCGCTGAAAAGTGGTGGTTCTGATTTTGGTTATTCATCAAAATAATTTTTGGGTTGTTTGACAATGACGTGTTGTCATCAGCGCTTTTAGGATAGAAACTTATCACATTTATGTCAACTCTAATTTCAAAAAAATAATTTTCTATTTTCTCAGGGTACCATTTTCCACGCTGTATGCCGATTTTTGAGCAACAACAAGTCGGATCTATAAGGCATCGCCAGGAGGATCACATATAGATAAAACCTCTTCGTTTTGCTGCACCAAAAAAGTTGGGCTCTCGCAATTGATTGCCCAAACGAGCCGGATTAATACCGCTCCCTGTGCCCCAACACAGAATTAACATGGATATTTTATTTATTCTTTAACAAGAAATCTTTTGGCCTGACTCAGCCCTGACATACCTATTAAACGAACAGTTAAAAGGTGCGCAAAACCCATTGGATTTATAAAAAAATTTCCTATCTTTAAACAGTAATTTCAGGCGTTTGCTCAAAAGCGTCAAATATAACTACTTAAGTTTTGACAGCAACACGACAAAATATATCATTCCACTCTTCCCTCAAGCACCACTGTTGTGCGTGTTGTTGCTGTTGTTGTTGTAGATAGTTACCGGATCTAAACACTCATATTCTCTTCTCAGCCGGTAGCATCATTTGAATCCGGGTCCACTGCCCGATTCATCTGCTCACGTCCATTTCCCCAAAAAATCATTAGTCAGAAGATCATGGAAACACTCGACATTATTGAAAATCAAAATTTAACATTGGAACAAAACATCGAACGGATGGATGACTTTATCGGTCATACCCCCCTATTCCCGATTCAGAACCTCCATACCAGCGACCGGGTCAGCATCTTTGCCAAACTGGAATGGCAGCAATTCGGGGGAAGCGTCAAATCACGCCCCGCTTACCGCATCATCCGGGATGCCGTTAGCAAAGGGGACCTGCATAAAGGCAAACAGCTGCTGGATGCCAGCAGTGGCAATACCGGCATTGCCTATGCACATCTCGGGGCCGCCCTGGGTATCCCGGTAACGCTGTGCCTCCCAGAGAATGCGTCCGAAGAGCGTAAACAGATCCTGAGAGCACTGGATGCCAACCTGGTACTCACTTCCCGGAGCGGGGGCACAGACGAAGCCCAGGAAGTCGCGCGCGCCATGTACGAAAGACAGCCTGATAAATATTACTATGCCGACCAGTACAGCAATCCCAGCAACTGGAAAGCCCACTACGACACGACGGGACCGGAGATCCTGGATCAGACCGATTACGGGATCACCCATTATATTGCCGGCCTGGGCACCACCGGAACGTTCACGGGTACCGGACGGTTTTTGAAAGAATACAAGCAGGATATACGGCTCATAGCCCTGCAGCCCGACCTGGCGATGCATGGTCTCGAAGGGTGGAAACATCTTGAAACCGCCCACACCCCGGCTATTTATGATGCATCGGTGGCCGATGAAGTCCGAAGGGTCAGTACGGAGCGAGCCCACCAGCTGGTCAGGCTGACCGCTCAAAAAGAAGGCTTGCTTATCAGTCCCTCTTCAGCCGCCAACCTGGCCGGGGCGCTGGAGTTGGCGGAGGAATTGGACGAGGGCGTCATTGTAACAGTTTTCCCGGATGACCTCAGTAAATACGGAGAAATTAGTAACCAGCTGTTTTAAGATTTATAGTTATTTTCATATGAAACTGGAAATCAGTAATCACGCCCTTCAAAAGATGCAGGATCATGCTGAAGCAGACTATCCCAATGAATGCTGTGGTTTTTTCTATGGTCGGGAAGGCGATATACGCCAGGTTCGGATTGCCCGGCGGGTAGATAATGCAAAGGAAGGAGATCAGCGAAGACGATTCCAAATTGATCCCCAGGACTACCGGAAAGCCGAACAATATGCGGTCGATCATGATTTGGACCTGCTGGGGGTTTATCATTCTCATCCCGACCACCCGGCGGAACCTTCTGAGCACGATCGCAAAGTGGCCATGCCATGGTTTTCATATATCATTATTTCTGTTGGGGATGGAGCTGTTGCCGGTGTTCGCTCCTGGCGCTTGAATGACCACCGGCAATTTGAGGAAGAACCCACGGAAGTCAAAGAATTTAAACAAAAAACAGAAACGTAAATCTAAACACTCACAGCTTTATGGCAACGATTATCATCCCGACTCCTTTAAGAAAATATACCGACCAAAACCGACGTTTTGAGACCCGGAAGAATACCCTCTCGGAAGCGATTGACCAGTTTGTAGAGGAATACCCGGAAGTTAAGCAAAACCTGTTGGACGAAGATGGAAATGTCAGGTCCTATATCAAGCTTTATATCGGCGACGAGGAAGTGGATCCGGCCGAAAATGGCTCCCTCGAGCTCAGTGAGGATACGGAAGTCAGTATTATACCCGCCATCGCGGGCGGGATGGGGTGGACCACACCAAGACGCAATGTCGCCAAGAATATTTCTTCTCTTCGTCTCAGCGATTCTGCGTGAGATCGTTGGATTCATATTGGAATTTTTAAGAATAACTGTCATGAACAACTGGAAGAACATAGAATTTTCAAGTGAAGAACTCGGCCATTACAGCCGCCACCTTTCTATCCCGGAATTTGGTATGGAAGGTCAGAAGAAACTGAAGGCTGCGAAAGTGCTGGCGGTGGGGACCGGCGGACTGGGTGCCCCGATGCTGCAGTACCTTGCGGCGGCCGGGGTGGGTACGATCGGCATTGTGGATTTTGACAGAGTGGAAGCCAGTAACCTGCACCGCCAGGTACTCTTCGGCGCTTCTGATGTAGGCCGGCCCAAAGTCGAGGTCGCCCGGCAAAGACTCCAAGAGATCAACCCGCATATCGACATCGAAATCCATAACGTGCGCCTGACCAGCGAAAATGCACTTGAAATCATCGAGAAGTATGATGTGATCGCCGACGGTACGGACAATTTCCCAACGCGATACCTGATCAACGATGCCTGCGTAATGCTGGATAAACCGAATGTGCATGGATCAATTTTTCAATTCGAGGGACAACTTTCGGTGTTCAACTACGTGGATGAGGAAGGCAACCGCGGTCCCAATTACCGGGATCTTTATCCGGAGCCCCCACCCCCCGGCCTGGTACCAAGCTGTGCGGAAGCGGGCGTGCTGGGCGTCCTGCCGGGCATTATCGGCTGCCTGCAGGCCAGTGAAGTCATCAAGATTATCACCGGCATAGGGTCTCCGCTTGCCGGCCAGCTGTTCCTGTTTGACGCCCTGGATTTCAGCACGCGGAAAGTAACCGTGACAAAAAACGAGGACAATCCGCTGACGGGCCCGGAACCCGAGATCACCGAACTTATAGACTATGAGGCTTTTTGCGGGCTTCCCTCTTCTTCAAACGGTCAGGAAGAACGGGAACCCGAAGTGCCGGAAGTTACGGTACAGGAATACAAGTCGTGGCTCGACAGCAACGAAGAGGTACAGCTTGTCGATGTACGCGAGCCCCACGAGGTCGAGATCGCTGAAATCGGCGGAGAGCTGATTCCGTTGAAAACGGTGATTGATAATGCGGATAAAATAAGCCGGGACAAAAAAGTGGTTGTTCACTGCCGCAGCGGCCAGCGCAGCGCTGACGCGATCAAACAGCTCCAGGAGAAATACGGCTTCGACAATCTCTACAACCTCAAAGGAGGTATCCTGGCCTGGTCGAAAGAAATTGACGACAGCGTGCCGCAGTATTGAGAGCTGCACACTCAAGATGTGATGATCCGTTTCCACCCCATATGATCTCTGGGGTTACCCAAATCTGGATGAAGATGTCCGACCGGCTTTCCCCCGAAATTAAGTATGAAGGTGAAGTGGTCTGGCGAGCAGGTATTTTAACCTTCCTCTATAAGCTGCAGCGAAGCCGAGTTAATGCAATATCGCAAGCCCGTGGGATCGGGACCATCCGGGAACACATGTCCCAGGTGTGCATTGCACACATTGCACAACACTTCAACGCGGTTCATCCCGAGACTTTTGTCTACCTTGTAGCGGACCACATTATCGCGTACCGGTTCCGTGAAGCTGGGCCAACCTGAACCCGACTCAAATTTTTCGGTGGAATCAAAAAGCTCGGTGCCACAGCAAACACAGGCGTACAGACCGGGGTCGTGCGATTCGCAGTACTGTCCGGAGTGTGGTTGTTCCGTTCCCTTTTTACGGGTCACCCGAAACTGCTCGTCGGTTAATACCTCCTTCCACTCAGCCTCACTCTTTTCTACCTTTCTGGGGGGCTCGGGGTTCCCATTCGCCGTTTTCTTATGAATTTCCTGCCAATTTACCATATATGAAGAAAAATAAATACATTTTTAAAAAGATCGAGCTGGTCAATCAACTTTAGTTGCCAGGGCAAATTTAGAACGGACCCAATGCCCTGATCGTTCCGAACCACAAGCCCATACCGGAAAGACTTCTGTCATACAAATAAAATAAATTAACGGTGTCACCTGTCGGGGCGGCCGGATTTGAACCGGCGACCTCGTCGTCCCGAACGACGCGCGCTAACCGGGCTGCGCCACGCCCCGTAGATCTCTGTCCGGAGCCCTAAAATCGAAACTTTCCTGCCTAATTACAAGAGTAGTTCCTGGCTTTTCTCTCTTCCAAAAATGATAGAAGAAATGATCAACCCGCTGTAAAGCTCAAGCTATCCCCTCGTGCTTTGTTTCATTAAAAAAACCTGCGGATCGCCGGTATGAAGGAACATACCCACTGCCGGTAGTGTTTAATCAGAATCCATGTTCGGAATCAGAATAGGGCGGGGGCGGGGGACAGGCGCTGCGATAATCAACGTTCAGGAAATTGAATGCTATCTATATGTCAGAAACCAGAGCTAAAATGAATCCGATATCTCAATTATGCCCAGGTCCCAAGCAGGCGACTGCCGGAAAGTAACCAAAACCAACAGGAAAACGAATACATTCATTGAACCATTACCTTAAATTTCAGGGAGCTTTATGGAAGGTTATATTTTGATTTTTTTGCTGTTGGGAATCATTGGCATACTCATGTCCTGGCTTTCCGTAGAACTTGAAGACAAGATTATCAGCTTTCCAATGATCATGGTGGCCCTGGGAGCTTTGGTATACAGCCTGCCACTGGACTTACCTGACCCTGATCCCATTGCCAAAAATAATATTATCCTTCACCTTGCCGAATTATCCGTCATTATAAGCCTTATGGGAACCGGCCTTAAAATCAACCGGAGTTTTAGTATGACAAACTTCCGGGTCCCTCTTCTCATGGTATCAATCACCATGGTGGGTTGTATCGTTGCGGTTGCTCTGACCGGTTGGCTGATAGCGGGCCTGGCACCGGCCTCGGCATTATTGTTGGGCGCTGTTTTCGCTCCAACTGATCCGGTGATCGCCGACGAAGTACAAGTAGGTTTTCACGAAACCGAAGAGCATCCGGTTAACTTCTCTCTTACCGCGGAAGCGGGCTTGAACGACGGAATGGCCTTTCCCTTTACCTGGTTTGCAGTTCTTGCGGCTTCAGTGGGTTTATATGAAGTAAGCTGGATAACGGACTGGATACTTCGGGACATAGGATATCGGATTCTAGTAGGAGCTGTTACGGGCTTTATCCTGGGTAGAATGCTGGCCTATTCTTTATTTACCCTTCCCGAAAAATACGACTTCCCTCACATACGGAGGGAATTTGTTGCCATTGCCTGTACGCTTTTGGTATATAGTGTGACAGAAAGTATCCATGGATACGGATTCATCGCTGTTTTTGTAGCGGGACTAACCCTCCGGCATTACGAAAGGGAACACGACTTTCATCAGGAGATGCACGACTTTATAGACCAAACTGAAAAAATTTTATTAGCCATTGTATTGGTCCTCCTGGGCGGCTACGCGGTCACGCATATGTTTTCCCATTTAAGCTGGGAGGGCGCGCTCCTGGTGATACTGTTTATTTTTGTCATTCGTCCCCTGTTCGGCAGGCTGGCCTTGTTTGATGCGGGCATGAACCGCAAAGAAAAAATAGTCACCTCATTTATGGGGATGAAAGGAGTGGGATCTTTTTTTTATCTCGCCTTTGCATTGCATGAGACGACATTTGCCCAGGCTGACCATCTCTGGGCCACAGCGGGGTTTCTCGTTCTGATGTCGGTAATCATTCACGGGGGCTGTCTTTACCTCCTCAGACCTCTCTTCAGTACTGAATAGCCGGTAAAAAATAGAAAAGCACAATACAAACTTTGTATTGTGCTTCATCTAATACTCGAATGGATCAACAAACGGCCTGCACCCGCCCGGCAAAAAAAATACGCGGACAGGCTAAAACCCTGGTCTCTGTATACTACACAATCTTTGAAATCAGATCAGCGGTACGGGCAGAGTAACCGGCTTCGTTATCGTACCAGGCCAATATCTTCACCAGGTTTCCATTGGTTTTGGTAAAGCCGGAATCATAGATACAGGAGTGAGGATCACCCAGTATATCCGTTGATACCAATTCTTCTTCGGAGTAGGCCAGTACCCCCTTCATCGATCCGTCCGCAGCCTCTTTAAAGGCATTATGCACCTGTTCTACCGTCACGTCCTTTTCAACAATAGCGGTAAGATCCGTCAGCGACCCGTCGGGCACCGGCACCCGGATGGCACTTCCGTCCAGTCTACCCTCAAGCTCCGGCAAGACAAGCTCTACTGTTTGAGCGGCCCCGGTCGTCGTCGGCACCAGGTTGTGGCCAGCCGTACGGCCTCTTCGCAGGTCACCGTGGGGACCGTCCAGTATATTCTGGCTCCCGGTATAGGCGTGGGTTGTGGTCATAAACCCTTTTTCCAGCCCGAAAGCATCGTTCAGCACTTTTACCATCGGCGCCAGGCAATTGGTCGTACAGCTGGCATTGGAATAGATTTGCGTTTCATCATCAATAATATCGTCATTGACGCCTAAAACAATCGTTTTAACTTCTTTATCTCCTTTCGCAGGTGCTGAAATGATAACTTTTTCTGCCCCGGCTTCAAGATGCTTCGAAGCGGCATCATAGGTTCGGAAAAAGCCGGTAGACTCAATAACTACGTCTGCGCCGCGGTCATCCCAGTTCAGGTTCACCGGGTCTCGTTCCGATGTTATGTCGATTTCCATACCGTCGATGGTAATCGCTTTTTCACTTACGTCGACATCTCCTTCATAGGTGCCGTGAACAGAATCACGCTTAAATAAATATGCCAGTGTTTCGGCATCCGTCAAGTCGTTGATCCCTACAATATTAATTTCATCCTTGTGGTAAGACAATATCGATCGAGCTACCAGCCGACCAATTCGTCCGAATCCGTTAATTCCTACGTTAATTTTAGCCATAAATTTTTCCTTTTTGTTAACTCCTATTGAGTGTGAAAACTTGTTTAAAGCATTGAGCATTAAAACATCCCAGGCGATAATCAAGCCGCCTAAAAATAACAGTAAATCCCTTTATTGTAAATGATTGAATAAACTTTTAATCCTCTTCCTCGTCCAGATCCAGATTTTCCGGTATCTCCTCATCGAGATCCAAATCGTCCACAAAATCATCCTCGTCGTCGATCTCTTGCCGCTTTTCTCTTTTTTCCTCTGTTGCTCCCGCCTGTCGCAGCAGGCTCGCAACTTCCACATGATCATTATCCAGGGCCATAGAGAGCGCGGTCGCCCCATTTTTATCGCGCTTTTTGACTTTTGCTCCCCTGGCAAGAAGGTAGTCGACAATTTCCGTGTGCCCGTCCCGTGCGGCAAGCATCAGGGCCGTATGCCCCCATCGCTGAGTGGCATTTACATCCACCCCCTCTTCACACAGCAATTGCACCGCCTGCAGGTTCCCCTCCCGCGCAGCGGCAATCAGGGCCAGATCTCCGATTTGGGCGTCGTTTTCCAGCAGCAGCTTCATCATGGTGATATTACCATTTTCAGCCGCCCTGTTAAGAGCACTGCCGCCCATGGAAGTAGTTTTATTCGGATCGGCCCCTTGCTCAAGCAAATATGCGACCACTTTCCTGTGATCGTGCTGGGCCGCCAGAATGAGAGCATTCGATCCATTCCGGGCAGTCATCTCTATATCAGTTCCCTCTTTCAGTAATTGTTTAATCTCTTCAAGCTTTCCGTCTTTGGCAGCTTGCAGTAGCGGCGCCATCTCCATAGTATTTCTTTTGTTTGAAGGTTATATAAATTTTGAAAGGTATATCATCAATATCTCATTAATTATCAACTCATAATTATTTTCTATTTCAGCCGTCCCGAGCCGCTGTAACCATTCATGAAATCCTTGCCGCTCATCTGCCGTTTGCCTTCCAGCTGCACCTGTTTCAGTATCACGGTACCCGCTTTGCAGCCGGCCAGCAAATCATCTTCATCCATGACTAATACCCCGGGTGCCAGGTTTTGATCCGGCCCCAGGGCCGAGCGATACATATTAAACTTAAGTCCATCCAGCCTCGCCCAGGCCGTCGGAAAGGGACTGAGTCCCCGGATATTGTCATGGACTTGCCGGGCCGGACGATCAAAATCAATTTTACAATCCTCGGTAAACAATTTTGGGGCAGGAGTCGCCTCATCATGATTCTGGCGGTACGTCTTATAATTTCCCTGTTCAATATCATCAACGACTTTCGTGAGCAATACGCTTCCCATCTCTTTCAGCCGGTTGTATACATCTCCAGTCGTCTCGTTTATACCAATATCGGTAGGCCGCTGGGCAATAATCTGTCCCGTATCTACCCGCTCATCCAGAAAAAATACCGTACAGCCGGTTTGCTGCTCGCCCTGCATTACGGCCCAGTGGATGGGGGCTGCCCCCCGGTATTTCGGCAGCAGGGAAGCATGAAGGTTGATAGCTCCCCGGCGGGGAATCTCCAGCAATTCAGGGGGAAGAATACGAAAGGCCACCACGACAAAGAGATCTGCCTGCAAATCCTTTAAATCCCGGTAAAAATCCGGGTCTTCGAGATCCTCGACTTCCATCACGGGCAGGTCCAATTCCAGCGCCCTGGCTTTTACCGGTGTGGGGGACGGCTTTGCACGGCGCCCGCGGCGCTTGTCAACATTGCTGACAACGGAGGCAATTTCGTGGCGGGACTGATACAGCTTTTCAAGACTCGGAATAGCAAAATCGGGCGAACCCATAAAAACAATACGCATATATAATGGATAATTCTTAACCTGCTTTGGCCTTTTTGGGTACGGTGGGATAGTCGATTTCAACTGCTCCCGTATCAATATCCTTTAGCTTTGAACTCAAAAGCTTGCGCTTGAAGAGCGAGAGACGATCCAAAAAAAGAATTCCCTTCAGGTGATCGGTCTCGTGCTGCACGATGCGTGCCAGCCAACCGCCAACCTCCAGTTGCTGAGGTTCAAACCGGCGATCCAGATACTTCACGACGATCATTTCAGGGCGGCTTACCGGCGCGTTAATCCCGGGGATGCTCAGACATCCTTCATTCATCTCTACTTCCGGCCCTTTTTTTGCAATAATTTCGGGGTTAATCATGACAAGCGGTCCATGTTTCGGCTCTTCCGCCTCTTCGGCCATGGGATCGGCATCCACTACAAACAGCCGCTTCAACTCCCCGACCTGCGGCCCGGCCAGGCCCACTCCTTCGGAGTTATACATGCTATCGAACATATCGTCGATTAGCTGTTGAAGCTCTTCAGAATCCTTTTTTATCGGATCCGCTTCTTTGTGAAGAATTTCATCATCATACGTAACGATCGGTAATACGGACATTTTCTGATTTTTCCAGTTCTATGTATTTCTGTAGAATGATAGCCGCAGCAGCCTGGTTGATGCGGTCGGATTCCCGGCGCTTCATCTTCGGCACACCGGCCTCCACCATGGCACGTACGGCTTCTTTGGATGTATAGCGTTCATCCACCTTAACAACTTCCATATCGGGAAAATGTTCTCTGAATCGCACGAGAAATTTCCGGACCATTTTAATAGCCCTTCCTTCCTCTCCAGCGGGCGTAAGCGGCCATCCAACCACCATTTTTGTTACCTGTTCGTTCTCAACCAGCTCCTCGAGCTTTTTAAAGACTTCATCCGATCCATAGGTACCCACCGGATTGGCGACCGTGCGAAGCAAATCAGAACGGGCTATTCCAAACCACTTGGTCCCCACATCGATTCCTATAAGTCTGCCATACTGTGCCACTGTCAGCCTTCCATTTCTTCCAAGTCCTCTTCTTCAAGAGGTTCTTTTAGAAATTGTTTTAAAAGTTTACTCGGTTTAAAGTGTGTTTTTCGGTGCGCCGGCACGTAAATCTCTTCATTCGTCCGCGGATTACGCGCCCGCGGCTTGGCTTTCGTCTTCTTCACTTCAAAAACACCAAAATCACGTAATTCGATCCGACAGGTCGGATCAGCATCCATCATGGTCTCCCGAAGAGCAACGAGTACCGCATCGACCCAGGGCTCCGTTTGAACCATCGGTTCATCCAGCTGGTCCGCAACCCTGCGTACGATATCTCTTTTGGTATAGGTAATCATAAAGTACTTAACTATTAAATTAATTCTGTTATGTGATAATACTGTAAAAGTATAACACGGAACAACCGCACAATTGAATTGATGATATTACATTTATGACGGATTTGAAAGTTTCGACCGTGATTAGTAGCAGATAACTCACTCGTACCGGAAAACACTTTTCACGCCTTCGACTTTATGCAGCTTGGCAACCACGCGGTCGAGATGATTGATATCATCCACATACACCGTCAGGATCCCTTCAAACATTCCGCTGTCGCTGGTCACATTGATGCTCTTCATGTTCGTCTCCATTGATTTAGACAGGATATCCGTAAGATCGTTAATCAGTCCTACGCGGTCTTCACCAATGACTTTGACCGCCCCGAGGAATTTGGAATCGATATTCTTAGCCCATGACACATCGATAATACGCTCACCGTCGGTCTGGATAAGGTGGTGAATATTTTTGCAGTTGGACCGGTGAATCTTTACATCACCTGTACGGCTGATAAAACCAATGACATCATCTCCGGGAATCGGGTTGCAACAATTGGCATAACTGTATCTGATATTCGAAATATTGCCGTCAATAACCAGCGCCTTTTCGTCACCCAGTGAACGCGCCGTATCGATGTACGTCTGCTGAATCTCCTCATCGGTGACGACGGTCTGCTCCTCTGATTCTTTTTTCTCTTCTTTTATGCGGCCCGTTCCGGTAAACTGCTTGACCGATTTAAACAGTTTATTTACATCATAATTTCCTTTGCCGATTTCATAGAACAGTTCTTTCGTTGAATCGAAACTCAGTTTGTGAGCAACCTGCATCAGATCCTGCTCCGAGATTTCTATCTTCCCGCGCTTTGCCCGTTTCTCCCAAATCTCACGTCCTTCATCGGCGACCTGCCGCTCTTTTTGTTTGATAAACTGCCGGATCCGCGATTTCGCTTTATGAGTGACGACATCATCAATCCAGTCGGGATTTAAATTTATTTTATTGCCGGTAATGATTTCAACCTGGTCGCCGATCTCCAGTTTCTGGCGTAACGGGGCCATCTTCCCATTCACCTTCGCCGCCATGGCGCGCTCGCCGATCTCACTATGGATATCAAAGGCAAAGTCAATGGGAGTCGCTCCCTGGGGAAGGGTACGCAGCTCCCCCTGCGGGGTAAACACGTAAATTTCATCCTGGTACAGGTTCAGCTGAAAATCCTTGACAAATTCCGTCGCGGCCTCGGGTCGCGGATTATCCAGTATATCCCGCACCCAGTGTACAAATTTGTCCAGGGTCTCCGATCCTTTTTTCCCTTCTTTATATTTCCAGTGGGCAGCCAGTCCCTTTTCAGCAATGTCATCCATCTGCCGAGTCCGGATCTGCACTTCTACCTTTCTTCCCTGCTTGGTTATCACGGTCGTATGCAGCGACTGGTAGCCATTGGCCTTGGGCACGGAAATAAAATCGCGAAACCGCTTGGGGATAGGCGTATACCAGTCCGTTATAATCGAATAAACACGCCAGCAATCTTCCTTGGTATGAGGATCTTCCAGAATAATGCGAATCGCAAAAAGGTCGTAAATTTCTTCAAACGGTTTCTGTTGGCGCTGCATCTTCCGGAAGATCGAGTAAATATGCTTGGGACGACCTTTAATTTCAAAACGGAATCCCTGATTCTGCAGCTCCTCCCGAATCGGCTGCATGAACTCTTCAATAAATCGCTCGCGCGACTCTCGCTTTTCGCGCAGTTTCCGTGAGATGAACTTGAACGAGTTGGGATCAATAACCTTGAAACAGAGATCCTCGAGCTCGCTTTTGATATTAAAGAGTCCGAAGCGATGAGCCAGTGGCGCGTAGAGCTCCATCGTCTCGGTAGCCTTCTGCAGCTGCTTTTCGCGCGGTAGATGCTGAATGGTACGCATGTTGTGGAGCCGGTCGGCAAACTTGATCAGCACCACCCGAATATCTTCGGCCATGGAAAGCAGCAGCTTCATAAACGTTTCGGCCTGCTTGGTATCCCGGCTCTTAAACACACCCGAAATTTTGGTGACCCCGTCGATGAGATGGGCCACCGTATCATTAAACTTCTCTTTTATATGCTCGAGCGTCACCTCGGTATCTTCAACCGTATCGTGCAGGAGCGCGGCCACGACTGAAACATCATCAATATTGATTTCTGACGCCACAATCTTGGCCACCGCCACCGGATGATAATAATAGGGCTCTCCTGAGGCCCGTTCAATACCCTCATGCGACAGGAAACATAGCTTGAAGGCCCGTGCAACCATCTGTTCATCGGGGTCTTCGAGGTGCTCCCGGCATAACTTCAGCAGCTGATTCAGATCCTCCTGCTGGGACGAATTGAGCTTATATTCGTCCAGATCAATGGTATGATATGTGGTTTTTGTCTCCGCCATAAATGATCAATTAAGAAAAAAAGCCCATTCCGGGCAACGGCAAACTATAAAACAATATCTTTTTCTAGGACATTCAACCCTGAATCACCCGCGTTTCTCACCCGGAAGTCCGGTTGGAGTCAAGGTCCCCATTTCCATTTGTTTTGGTGAGACATACAGGACAACCCAAATTTCTCACCAAGAAATTTGTACTTCAGCAAGGCGAAGGAAAAATAGCAGCGCAGACGTACCCCGGTGCACCCGGCACGCTATTGTTATCTTTAACGCCGCTGACGGGCAAAGCTTGCAGTATGTTACACGCTGTTATCATTTTTTGGCCTTAAAATCGATATACATTTATCTGTATCACAAGGGTACAACAATATGCCATACATCTTTGTGAGAACTACGGGATAACCCTGCACATGGTGCTCGTTGGATACAAAAAAAGACGGACACCACCGGTGCCCGCCTCGAAAATCAGTTCCTGGCTTTAGAATGCAAGCGACAGGCCGATGATAAAGCGACCGGTGCTGGTGTCAAAGTCCTCTGAGCTTAGATCGTCAAACTCCTTACTGGATTTAACCCGATATTCCACAAATGGTTTAAGAGCCGGTACGGGACTAATTTTGGCGCCCACAAACCCGTTCCAGTAAATATTGCTGTCAGATTCTCCCGGCAGACCTTCTTCCTGATAATCCAGATCTGCGGTTTCAGACCCCAGGCCCAATCCGACATAAGGAGCTACCAAACCGGCAGAAATACCGCCAACGGCCGCTAATCCGAAGTCATAGCTTGTCATCTCAGTAGAAATATTCTGGCTATTTGTTGTCAGCTCATTCTCGTCATTGAAATAGCTGAAATGACCTCGCAGTCCCAGATCGACAATAGGCAGCTTTTGCAGGATGTCGCGCTCGAGACGGACACCAAAGCCGTTCTTGGGATCTTCATTTCTTATTTCGTACGAAGCGCCCAGGCTCCATTGTGCGGAAGTTGATTGGGGTACAGCACTTAGCAATAATGCCAAAGTAGCAAAACCGAATAATATTTTTTTTACCTTCATAGTATCTATACCTCTTGTATTTAATGATATTTAATTATTGTTTGCTGCCGGACAGTAAGATAGACATTATATTAAAGCAAAAACAAATGTATCTTTCCTACCCTGGCCCCGGCATGTGATCGAGAAATTTGACCGGGGTAAGGCAAACCCAAAGGAGCGCGGAAAGTGCTTTTGCGCGTTAAACAGCTTCTTACCGTTCCAACCGGGCGCTCAACCCGTATTTTCATTCCGGGTATTGGTGCTGAGGGACGAATGCAGCCACTCATATAACTGTGCTTTTAATGGTTTTATTCTCTTCATCCCGGAAGTAATGTTTTCCCCGGCAAATTTTTTTGCATAAAATCTGGGTGAAATATGGACATTTTATAAGAAGAATATTATCTTACGGCGTTATCATTAATTCCCACCTTCGAAGTGAAATCCTTCCAGGAACGACGCGTTAACTCAACTCTTCTCGATGGATGTAGCCTTAGGTGACAAAACAACATTTATAGTACACATGACACAACAAGGAACAGTAAAATGGTTTGACGTCGAAAAAGGATTTGGATTTATCAAACCAGAGGACGGAGGCAAAGATGTATTCGTCCACCGAAACAACGTAGAAAATTTAGACTATAATCAAGGCCTCGAAGATGGCGAAAGCGTAGAATTCGACGTAGAAGAAACCCCCAAAGGGTTAAGCGCGATTGACGTTCGCAGTCTTGATTACAAATAGTTTCTGGCTGTTTGTACATATATGAAGCCAAAGCCCGCTTTTTCGAGCGGGCTTTTTTTATGGTCTGCTATTTTAAAAACGTATATAACCCGGATTTCTCACCAGTCCTCATAAAGATCCGCCCGCATCAGTTGCAAGAATGGTCTTTTGAAACAGTCGGAAGATCACTTACCTAAAATGGCACAATAACTCCTGTAATGGGTGGTACAACATCCCCCGGAATAGAAAGAAGGTATGTTCAGGCCTTTAGAGGACTAAAACTTAGCCCCCCTCAGGTCGTATACTCCGCATTGATCCGAATATATTCATAGGACAGATCCGGTCCCCACCCCACTGCTTCTGCAGTGCCCTGGTTTAAATCAAGAATTATCGTAATATTTGAAGCCTGCATCTCTTGCTTTACGTCCGACCGGCTCTCTTTTACGGGCTGGCCCCTTTTCAGGATCTGTACACTTCGCTCGGCATCGGAACCGATATAAAGATCCACTTTCCCGGGATCAAAGGAAACGCCTGCACGTCCCGCCGCCCCCATAATACGTCCCCAGTTCGGATCCGTCCCGAAAATTGCCGTTTTTACCAAACTCGAATCGGAAACCGTGCGTATAATTTTCCGGGCATCTTCTTCCGATTTTGCCTTTTTCACATGGTATTCCACCAGTTTTGTCGCCCCTTCCCCGTCGGAGACTATCAGCTTTGCCAGGTGTTTGCACAGCTTTTCCAGGTTGGCATAGAACCGTTCATAATGTTCATCCCTGGTGGTGATCTTCTCATTTTCCGCCATGCCGTTACACATCACAGCCACCATATCGTTGGTCGACGTATCACCATCCACGGTAATCATATTGAATGTTTTATTCACCGCCTCTCGAAGAGCTTCATCCAGCAGCCTGGAATCAATCGCCAGATCACATGTTATAAAGGCGAGCATGGTTCCCATATCCGGGTGAATCATCCCTGATCCCTTGGCTATTCCCGCCATATTGATGGTAATGCCGTTGATGTCGAAGTCGGTAAACCCTTCCTTCGCAAAGGTATCGGTTGTCAGGATGGCATTAGCCGTCAGCGAGCCGGCCATTTCCCGGTTGGAGAGCTTCTTTGCACTTTCTTCGATGCCCTTGAGCACCTTTTCTGTGGGAAACGGTTCGCCTATCAGCCCGGTGGACGCTACCAAAACCTCTTCAACGGGTATATCCAGCAGTTCTGCCGTCTTCTTCGCCATAGCTACCGCACCCCGCCATCCGGCATCGCCGGTGCAGGCATTGGCATTGCCTGAATTGACCACAATGGCCTGCGCCTTTCCATTTTTGATATGTTTGCGGCTCAGCTTCACCGGTTCGGCACATACTACATTCCGGGTAAATACTGCGGCAGCTGCGGCCGGCTTTTCGGAATAGATGAGCGCCAGATCCCGGCGTTTCGATTTAATACCCATGTGGCTGCCCCAGCATTTGTATCCGCGTACGTGTGTAATATTGTTAAGCATGATAGATCAAAAATTTAGTCAATAGTATTCAATAAAGGGTAGAGCGTTACAGATGATTACAATCAGGGACTCAGGGGCGATATCTCCAGTCCTGTGCGTTCAATGAAGCCAAACATAAGATTCATGTTTTGCACGGCCTGACCCGCAGCCCCTTTTACGAGATTGTCAATGGTAGATACCGTCACCACCTTGTTGGTGCGCTCGTCGTACGTTACATGAATATCACAATAATTGGAACCCCGTACGTGCTTCAGATTCGGCGGATAATCAACCACCCTGATAAAATACTCCTTCTCATAAAAACTGTAATACCATTCCCCCAGATAATTTTTGTCAATTTCCTTTGCGGGCGTGGAATAGGTGGTGGTGAGAATACCGCGATCAATGGGAATAAGATGAGGCGTAAACAGTACTTCCGTGGGTTTGTCGGAGTACTGCTGCAGGTTATACTGTATTTCCGGCGTATGCCGGTGGTTCAGCAATCCGTATGCCGAAAAGTTGCCGAATACTTCCGGGAAATGGGTTTGCTGTTTTGCTTTGGCCCCCGCGCCGCTGACCCCGGATTTGGCATCGATCATGATCTGGCCGGGCTCAATAATCCCGTCTTTAAGCAGCGGTGCCAGGGCAAGGATAGCAGAGGTGGGATAACAACCCGGGTTAGCCACAAGCTGAGCATTACGAATCTGATCCCTGAACAATTCCGGCAACCCAAAAACGGCGTCAGCAATAAGATCGGGCGCCACATGCTCTTTTTTGTACCACCGGGTGTATTCCCTGGCAGAACCCAGGCGAAAATCCCCGGAGAGATCGATCACCCGAAAGTCACCGGGATCCCATTCCCGGATAAAGTCCATAGACACCCCGTGGGGAAGCGCCAGGAATACCAGGTCCAGATCGTGATTTTCCAGATTTTTCAGGGGCTCGAGCTTCATATCCACTCGTCCCTTGAAATGGGGATTAATACTGGCAAACGACTGTCCCGCTTTGCTTTCCGAGGTAATAATTTCAATAGTTACATCCGGATGATCGATCAGCAGGCGTACCAGCTCAGAACCGGTGTAACCTGTAGCTCCGACAATTCCTACCTTATGTTTTGGCATCTGTTTGGACTGCTTTTAAAGATTCAAGAAATACATTTATAACGGTATCGATTTCCTCTTTGGTCATTATAAGCGGGGGCACAAATCGCATCACATTACCGGAAGCGCAGTTCGAAAGCACCCCGCCTTTCATCATCTCTTTGACCACCTCGCCCCCCTCAAAACTCAGTTCCACGCCGATCATCAGTCCCATGCCCCGCACCTCTTTCATAGCCTCGTGCTCCTGGGCGGCCGAACGCAGACGGTCCATAAAATAAGCGCCCTTTTCGGCGGCCTGAGCAGGCATGTTCTCTTCTTGCATAACCGAAAGCGTGGCATGGGCAGCCGCAGAAGCCAGTGGGTTGCCGCCATAGGTCGTCCCGTGTTCGCCGTGTTCAAAAGCTTCCGCCACTTCTTTTTTGGTAATAACCGCCCCTACGGGGAAGCCGTTGCCCAGTGCTTTGGCCGAAGCCAGGATATCGGGCAGCACGCCGTAATGCTGGTACGCAAACATTTTGCCGGTGCGGGCAATGCCGCACTGTATTTCATCCAGGATGAGCAGGATATCATGTTCATCGCAAAGAGCTCGTACCTGCCTCAGATACTCCCCCTGCACGGGGTTGATCCCCCCTTCTCCCTGAACAGGTTCTATTACAATGGCGATGGTTTCTTCATCGGCCCGGGCTTTCAGTGCCTCTATATCATTAACCGGCACCTGCTCAAACCCTTTGGGAAGCGGGTGAAATCCTTTCTGGTATTTTTCCTTTCCCATGGCGATGGTTCCCAGAGTCCGCCCGTGAAAACAGTTTTCCATGGAGATGATGGTTCCCTTTTTTTGCCGAATAAATCCGTACTTCCGGGCCAATTTTATGGATCCCTCCATCGCTTCTGCGCCGCTGTTACATAGAAAGGCCTGGTCCAGTCCCGTCACTTCCGCCAGTTCTTTCACCAGCTTGCTCTGGGGCTCGCTGTAATAGAAGTTCGAAATATGCATCAGCTTAGCCGCCTGCCGCTGAACCGCCTCAACAACCCGGGGATGAGAATGGCCAAGGCTGTTGACAGCAATTCCTGCCAGTGCATCAATATATTCATTGCCGTCGGAGTCTGTTACGTATACCCCTTTGCCTTCGACAAGGGTAATGGGATAACGGCCATACAAATCCACATGATAACGGCGGGCAAGTTCCTGTGCGGTATCAGTCATGAGTCTGGGATAATCAAATTAATATTGAAGATTCCATGCAAAGCTAAAAAATCCGTTCAAAATAGCTCATAATAAACGTGAGTTCGATATGAGAAACAATCCTCTGCATAAAAATGCTCCTGCTATGATAAGCGATAATGCTCACAATTGGGTTGTTTCAGGCGTGGACGCTTAAACAAGCATGCTTTTCAGTTTAATCCTTTATCTCGAACTCAGGTTAATTGTATGTATTGTGCCCGGAATATAAATGAAGATAACCGACTATGCTATTTTTGAATTTCCGCACCTAAGCTCTTCCGGGTCCTATCGCATCGAGCAGTTATACCGAAAAGCAGCGGACTTAATTTCATTCATTTATTTTCCCGGTTCCACCGTAATAGGTAATTCCAAACTTGCCGGACTATCTGATGTCAGATTCACAGATTAACTATGGATTTACAACTAAAATCACAAGTAATTCATTTCACCGGGTTTGGTACTCTCCTGTGCGTGCAGCATACTAAAGGCAGCTGACAGCTGAGTCGGTGGAAAAGATTGAACAGTACCGTTTCAACCTTTCCATGTTAAACGGGAGGAGATCAAAATAGGTAGCAAGCGTTTTTACCCGGTACATTCTGTAGGTTTCATGTATCTTATGTCATTCCCGGCTAACTATCGTTTCCGCCCGAGGGCGTTTTGTGCGCGGCTTATCCGGTCCGTGGTGATACCATCTACCCCCTGTTCGGCCAGGGTGGAGATGTCGGCCGACTCATTAACGGTCCAGACAAAAAGCTTAAGGCCGGCCTTGTGGCTCGCCTCAATAAGTTCCGGGCTGACACCCCTGTAATTTACATCCAGGCCATCCAGGTTATGCTCTTTTACCTGCTCAAGAAGCGCCGTATCGATGGGCTGGTACGCACCCGTGTCCTGATCGCGCCGGGCCGACCGTAACCAGTAGGCCGGCACTTCCGGCATCTGCTGCTTGCTGGCTTTCACCACCTCCAGGCTAAAGCTGATGATCACCATCTGATCCTGCTTTTCGCTCTGCTGAATAAGTTCGCTGATAGGGGCAATGGCCCGCTCGGAATCCTTCACTTCAATAAACAACCGCTTTTGATCCGGAACCGAAGCGATGATATCTTCCAGAAACGGAATTTTCTCTCCTGTAAATTCTGCTCCTTTAAATGCTCCCACATCCACCGTCCGAAGCTCCTCCGAGTCGGTTTCTCTAACCGGAAGGACTTTATCACCCGTACGCTCGGTGGTCTTGTCGTGGATAGCCATTACGCGGTTGTCGGCCGACAGATAGACATCCACTTCGACGGCATCGGCCTCTTTCTGCCAGGCGGATTCTACCGAGGCCACGGTATTTTCCGGCGCGGCGTGGGAATCACCCCGGTGAGCAATGATTTCAACCCGTTGCTCTTGGGAAGCCTGATTATCCGATTGCCCTTCACTGCAGCTCTGCATCATGAAAAACCCCGTGGCTAAAATAATATATGTATTCAACAACCGTATGCTGCCTATCATCTTGCTCATTTTTTCTTTTTCTGTTTATTATTTATGCGTTTTTCATTTGATCGGTAAAATAGTGTTTTAATGCTTATAAAACAGGGGCTGCCCACGGTTCAGCCTGGTTAATAATTTGAGCACGGATAATATCCCGGGCACTGTGTGCCAGGCACACCCTTTCATCCCGCTCCATGACCATTGACGATTGTAAACATAAATATATATTGCAACGAAGTGCTCTCCCGTTTTTTCTCATTTATCAATGATGCCCAGGGGACGCGAATGCTCCTCCATTTATTTTTTGTGGTTCTTAACCGCTTCCTTAAGCTTTTGGACGATCTCCGGGTGATCAAGAGCCGGATTGCGTTGCTCCCCAATGTCCTCCTCCAGGTTATACTACGCTTCGTTTTGATGAAAGACGAAATCATCCGAATAGTTGTAATGGATATTGTTATAATCTCTTCTTTTACCTTCCAGATGCAGCTTCCATTCTCCCATTCGGACGGCTTGTAGTTGTTTCAGGCGATAGTAAAAGTAAGCCTCGTAGGGAGACTCCTCCATCTTTCCCGAGAGCAGAGCGGTGAACTTCATTCCCCGGCTTGCCAGCTCATCTATAGTGGGAGTGAAAGAGTCTGCATGGCTTTAAAAAGATAAAAACAGGTAAAGTCCCGCCGCTACAAGCCCTCCAACAAGGGGTGCGGCTACAGGGACCCAGGAATAGGCCCAGTCGCTGCCTCCCTTGTTGGAAATTGGAAGTACCGCGTGCATGATACGGGGACCCAGGTCCCGGGCCGGGTTGATGGCATAGCCTGTGGGTCCGCCAAGGGAAAGACCGATGCCCAAAACCAGCAAACCGACCGGGAGGGCGGAAAGCGCACCCAAGCCAAATCCCACCTCTTGTCCGTTAATGGTTATTGTTTCGAGAAGCTCCCCGTTTACGCCAATAAATCCGGGCGATACCAGATACAACACGCCAAACACGAGCAATAACGTGCCGATGGCCTCCGTCATAAAATTGGAAGGATAGTTTCTGATATTTGGAATTGTACTGTGGCAGGCTAAAATCAGACTTTCATCCGTAGTTTTGCTAAAATGATCTCTGTAGGAGAGCCAGACCAGAAGAGCTCCTATGGCCCCTCCCAGTATTTGTGCCATGATATAGCCCGGGACGAGGGACCATTCAAATAATCCGGCTGCCGCGAGGCCTACGGTGACGGCCGGGTTAATATGGGCCCCGCTAAACTGTCCCATCGTATAGACGGCGACGAATACGGCAATCCCCCATCCCCAGGTAATGACGATCCACCCGCTGTCATGGCCTTTTGTTTTGTTTAGCAATACATTGGCTACCACCCCATTACCCAGTAGAATAAGTATTGCGGTCCCAATAATTTCTGCAATAAATGGCGACATCAATGTTCCCCACAAGATTTATTAATTTACGGTTTACTTTTAAAAAAACAGGGCTCTGAAAAACCATCCCTTCCCGCTGCCCATTACCGGGGACAGACAGATGGGGTGACGAAGGCTTAGTTTCTTTCGTCAGACGACAAAACCAGCCGTCTGACGGGTTGTTTAAGACGCAATAATAATTAAACAAGAATCTTAAGGCGATGCCTTTCACCTAATCCCTGCTCCCGCCTTATTTATGATATCTGATACGATTTCGCAAGTTTTTTATAAGCAGTAACTTGATTTTTTATCCAGAGGTCATCACGGCCCGACTCTTCAGCCATCAGCCGGGCCACCTCAGGGGCCATTTCAACACTGGCTTCTGCATCCAGGAAAAGTGCCCGGCTGCGCCTTGAGTTAAAATCCTCCACGGTCACGGCCATCTCATTCCGGGCGGCCCACACCACCTCGGCTTTGATGTAGGGAAGCCGGTTGTGCAGCGGTTCTCCCAGTTCCGGGTTTTGGCTGATCAACTCTTTTATTTTCGACCGGTCACTGCCGTAATGGGACAGCGGATCTTCCCGGTCGACATCCATGTCCCATCCATGGATCTTAAGTGCTTCGGTCATGCACCGCTTGTCATCCAGGTCCCCCACCGCAGCGGCCCGGTCTACCACATCCTCTGCCATCTTGCGGTACGTCGTCCATTTGCCCCCGGCAATAGTAACCAGTCCGGATGACGATACCATAAGAGTGTGGTCGCGCGAAATTTCGGAGGTATCTTCATTATGACCGTTTTTAACGAGGGGACGCAGTCCGGCAAAGACACTCCTTACATCCGACCGCGAAGGCTTCGCCGACAAATATTCGGCGGCATGCGCAAGGATAAAGTCTATTTCCTCCTCCATGGCTTCCGGTTCAGCCGTAATATCATCCACCGGGGTGTCGGTCGTACCGACCATCACTTTGCCGTGCCACGGCAGTGCAAATAAAATGCGATCATCTTTTGTTTTGGGAATCATTACCGCCGTTTCTCCCGGCAGAAAGCGCTTGTCCAGAACAATATGCACCCCCTGGCTGGGTTTGATGACAGGCGCTGAATCCGTCTGATCCATCTGTAGAATAGTATCGGTAAAAACACCCGTTGCATTGATAACAGTCCGCCCTTCAATATCAAACTCCTCCCCACTGAGCATGTCCCGTGCAGTCACCCCGCTAACCTTCCGGGAAGATTTCAACAGCCCGGTAACTTTCATGTAGTTGATGGGGATCCCGCCGTGTTCTGCACTTGTTTTGGCAAGATTTACGGCAAGTCTTGAATCGTCAAACTGCCCGTCGTGGTAAATGATACTGCCCCGCAGTCCCTCTGACCGGAGCGTCGATACTTTTTCCAGCGTCCTACGGACAGACAAATGCCTTGACGGCCCAAGACCGAGTTCCCCGGCGAGGATATCATATATTCTCAATCCCAGCCAGTAATAGGGTCCCCGCCACCAGCTGTAATAGGGTACCACAAACGATTGATTGTGCACCAGGTGGGGGGCGTTTTTTTTCAACAGCCCCCGTTCTTTAAGTGCCTCCAACACCAGCGGTATATTTCCCTGTTCGAGGTAACGCACGCCGCCGTGCACCAGCTTCGTCGACCGGCTTGAGGTACCTTTGGCGAAATCATCCATCTCCAGAAGCAGCGTTTTATACCCGCGGGAGGCGGCATCCACGGCCGTTCCCAATCCTGTTGCCCCGCCCCCGATGATAATAAGATCCCACACACCGGTCTCGTTTTTGACCGACTGAATCATTTCTGAGCGTTTCATCACATCCTGCTTGTACTCCTTATATATAAATTTTTAAAACTATTTCCCTGACCAGTGCATAGCCGTATCCAGGGCTTTATTCCATCCCGCCCTTAGTTGTTGGACTTGATCCGCGGATTTTTCCGGGGTAAACGTTTTATCTTCCTGCCACTGTTTATTAATCTCCTCTTGATTTTTCCAGTATCCCACAGCCAGTCCCGCCAGGTAAGCAGCACCGAGTGCGGTGGTCTCCAGGGTTTTGGGACGTATAACCGGTACCTGCAGCAAATCCGACTGAAACTGCATAAGCAAATCATTGGCTGTGGCCCCGCCATCTACCCGCAATTCTTTAATTTCTATTCCTGAATCGGCTTCCATGGCCGTTATTACATCCATCGTCTGGTATGCAATACTTTCCAGCGCAGCGCGTGCAATGTGCCCCGCATTGGCGCCCCGTGTCAAGCCTACCATCGTGCCCCGGGCATGCTGATTCCAGTGGGGGGCTCCCAGACCCGAAAAAGCCGGTACCAGATACACCCCGTTGTTATCTTTCACCGAAGCAGCAAGTCCTTCCACTTCTGAAGCTTCCCGTATGATGCCAATTTCATCACGCAGCCATTGTACAACGGCCCCGGCTATGAAAATGCTCCCCTCCAGGGCATACTCCACGTGATCATCGATTTCCCAGGCAATGGTCGTCAGCAGGTTGTTTTCGGAAAGAATGGGATTATCTCCGGTATTCATCACCATAAAGCATCCCGTTCCGTAGGTATTCTTGACCATCCCCGGCGTTATACATCGCTGTCCAAAAAGAGCGGCCTGCTGGTCGCCGGCGATGCCGGCGATGGGAATATTTTCGGCAAGAATTTTGGTCTCCCCGTACACCTCGCTGGATGATTTAACCTCCGGCAGTAAACTTTTGGGGATATCCAGCAGCTCCAGGATTTCAGCATCCCATTCCCCCTCGTGAATATTATACAACATGGTTCTGGAGGCATTGGTGGCATCAGTAACATGCGTTTCACCACGGGTGAAGTTCCATATCAGCCATGAGTCGACCGTACCAAAAGCGAGCCCCCCATTTTCAGCTCTTTTACGAACCCCATCCACGTTATCAAGTATCCATTTTATTTTGGTGGCGGAAAAGTAAGCGTCTATAATCAGGCCCGTTTTTTCGCGTATTTTCTCTACCAGGCCCTCCTGCTCTTTTAAATCGTCACAGAAGTCTGAGGTTCGTCGATCCTGCCACACAATCGCGTTATAAACAGGCTGACCTGTTTTGCGATCCCACAGCAAGGTCGTCTCGCGCTGGTTTGTAATACCGATGGCTGCGATATCCTCTGCATGCAGCCCTGCTTCGGTAATGGCCTCGGATGCGACCGAAGATTGGGTTGACCATATCCTCGCCCCGTCATGTTCCACCCATCCGGCTTTGGGATAGATCTGCCGGAACTCTTTTTGTGCAAGTGACTTGGTATTCCCCCGCTTGTCAAACACAATAGCCCGCGAGCTTGTTGTGCCCTGATCGACCGCCAAAATATACTTGTCTGCCATAGTATGTTCCCTGTATGTTATTTTTTTTGTATAGATGTCTATACAAGTTTAGTTAATCGGCATCATTATGTCAAATCGTTTTTAATTCATTTCTACAGTATTCCGGCCTCCACTTTTCAACTAAATACAAAAGACCTTTCCTAAACCGCTGCTTTGCCCGATCACTACATGTTCACTAATTTAACATCCTCATGTATTGTATATATGTACCTTGCGGTTTTCAAATCGCTCAGGCCTTGATATTTCCCGATGCTTCGGGACTGGTTATTCCAAGTCCTCTGCAAGTCAGGGTCACCAGCTTTGATCCCCGAGCTCCAGCGGCAGGCCATGGTTGTCATGGCTGTTCTCATAGGGCTTGGTCGTCGTGGTAAAATTAATACGATCACTCCGGTACAAATCCTCCGAGTACTGAAAATAAATTCCCTCTTTTGTCTGAATCAACCGTTTCATAAGCAGCAGGGGAGCGCCAGCGTCTACCTCCAGGAGTTTGGCCTCCTCTTTTTTGGCGTTGACAGCCGTAATCCTTTGCCTTGCTTCACCCAGCCGGGTATCAGTGTATTTATATAACAGTTCATAAATGGAATTGGACTCAAGGTCCATATCATAGATAGGCTGAAACAATTCATACACAAAATAGGACTGCTCGATAATCAACGGTTCCTCATTGCCATACCTGATTCGAACGATACGCACCATCCGGCTTTCATCGTCCAGATCCATAAGTCCTTTTAGGTCCAGGGGAGCATCCACCACTTCCCGTTCAATAACTTTTGCTGAGGGTTCAATATCGTGTTTCACCATGAGCTCCGTAAAACCCATAAGCTTGTCTGAATCCTGTTCTATAGTCGGACTCGTGACGAACGTCCCCTTCCCCTGCTCACGAATGATATATCCTTGTTGAATCAACAGTTTCACTGCTTCGCGTATCGTGCCGCGGCTGACGTCGTATTTTTCCACAAGTTCTGTGTCACTGTAAAACCGATCAAGCTCCTGGAATTCTCCACTTCTGATTTGTTTCAGCAATTTTTTATAGATCTGGTAATATTTCGGTATAGGTTGCGTAATGTCTTCCATTTATAATCGTAGATATTTAATGCTTGGCGTGTAAGTGGTTCAGGGGATCGCTGGCCACTCTAAACAATTAATGAACAGGTAAGCTCAATCACCAAACGAATAATATTTATATAGTTATGAAAAAATATATAATATTCAGAAACTTAGAAGAAGTTGCAAGTTTCAGCCTGCGTAGCTTTTAACGCGCATTATTCACCAGGAAATTCGGCTGGGGCCGAGGCGAAGCGAGACCGTGCATAACACCAATGCGGTCCTGCCGCAGTCATCTTCGTCAGTTGTCATATCATAAACGCCCCACAGTTGCTGCAGTCACCGACACACGGCTGTTAAGCCAGTGCTATATCATATTGGAAAATATTCCCATTTACATTTACAGTTATATGTATAGGCCAGAGGCCTTAAAATGCCTTAAAAGAAGGCCCCCGGCTTTAAACCGGGGGCCTGATACCGAAGACGGTATAACCGGGTCTGCCCAAGGGGAAAAGGCAGATTACCGGTTAACAGCCTCCGGATTATGAATAAAGTCCATCGTCCGTTGCATTAATAAAACCCCGGGAGTCCCTGAAAGTTTGTCCCATGTTGCACCTCCTAAATTTTTTCCTGGCTGTATTCTTCCTATATCTAATTCATATCCGTTACTGCCGTTGTACGGGGAGCGGCTCCTCTTCGAAATCGCTGCCGTTGACCCATCCGGCATCACTTTTTTCCAGGTCACCCTCCATGTAGCGGTGATAAAAATTATAATTGGACTGATTCATATACCGGTATGCATCAAAGACGTGCCCCCGTCCCAACACCCGCGGATCATTTTGCTCTTTCAATTTTGCAAAAAGTTCTTCCTTCAGCTTCTGTTTTTTCTCTGTATAGGCCGGATCTTCGGCCAGGTTATGTAAACAATCGGGATCCTCGGTTATATTGTATAACTCCTCGCCGGGCCGTTTACCGAAGTTCCATGCCCAGTAGTGATGTTGACCCGGCGTGGTTCGCTTATGCAGGATAGCGGTTTTGGTCGGACTCCCATCCGTATTGAGGTAACCGGTTTCAGGATTGCCGACCGGCCAGCGGTCCGGTTCAAAGTTTTTTAAATACAGCATATCACCCTTAATAATACCACGAACCGGGTATCCCCAATCGTAGGGCCGGCCTACATCGTGCCGTTCCTTGCCTACCAAAACATGGTCCCGATCCGGGTTAACCGTGCCGTCCCCACCTGCATACAGAATATCAGTCAGGCTGTGTCCCACGCTGGCATGCATGCCCGTCTCTTTCCAGTCCAATCCCGCCAGTTCGATAAAAGTGGGAGCGAAGTCGGCGAAGCTGACAAAGTCATTTACCTTTCGACCGGGACTAACAATCCCCTCCGGCCACATGAGAGCCAGCGGCATATGGGCCGAGTATTCGTACGACTGACCCTTGATACGTGGAAACGGCATGCCGTTGTCGGCCGTTACCACCACGAGCGTATTCTCCAGCTCCCCGCGCTCTTCCAGCAGATCGAGCATCTGGCCCAAGTGTCTATCAAAATGCTCAATTTCAAAAGCATAATCAAGCAAATCGGTGCGAACGGTGTCGTTATCCGGGAAAAAGCCGGGTATCTGCTCTATCTGATCCGGGGACTTCCCGCCTTTTTTGATACCTGACTGCCATTCATATCCGCGGTGGGGCTCATACCCGCCGTACCAAAAAACAAAAGGTTCTCCGGGGGATTTCTCCTCTAAAAATGCCTCGAAATTTGCCGCATAATCATTGCCCGATATGCCGCCGGCGGGCGGGGTGTCCAGCTGGCGTTCGTTGAAAGGACGGCCGGCCAGATGGCGCGGCTCTCCCTGTTCATTATGGGCAACGCCGGGCGCCCAACCCTTGCCCGTACTGCCTACAAAATAGCCGTGCTCAGCCAGTACTTCCGTATACACCTTGAATTTCTTTGGAAAATCGGCCCAGTGATTAGCCGCTTCTTCCAGCTGCCATGAATTACGGCCCGTCAGGATAATAGACCGGGAGGGAGCACATTTCGGGTTGGGTACGTAAGCGCGGGTAAACAGGATACCCTGCTCCGCCACCCGGTCGAATGCGGGGGTATCGACCCAATCTGCACCGTAGGCCCCCATATGCTGGTAAGACGCGTCATCAGCGATAGCAAGCACTATGTTGGGGGGGTCGGCGGACGACTGTCCCGCTGCCACCTGGCACTGCAGCAGAAGCAGTCCGATGGCAATATATCCAATCGCAGTATGATTCTTATTTTTTGTCAGCCGGTCTAACACTGTGAACACATCTTTGATTTCGGGTTATCTCGCCCAAATTATATGTTGAATGTCTGCAAGACGTTTTACTCGTTGTTAAAGAATCTTATAAATCCGTTCTTGGGGCCAATTTCGGCATTTTTGTACATTTAAAACCCTCAATTATGCCTTATGAGGTGTGGTTTTGAATTCGCCCTGAGTCTGATATTTCCCGATGCTTCGGGACTGGTTTTCAAAACCCTCTGTTAAAAACGTTTTCCTATTCTAAAATCTTCAGGGCATTATCACGGTAGATCTTCTGTAGAACTTCATCGCTTAAATCCAGTCCGTACATAGGCCAGCGGTAGCCCACCAGGTCTGTGATATAAAAATGTTCGTCCCTGGTCTCAAGGACTCTGAACGTCATCCGAAACATTTCCAGGGTCGTGGTATTGTTTCCGTACGGTTTATCCGGATTATCCGGGAAGGTCTCAAACCCGTAGTCCGTGCCGTAGACGATACGATCCTGGTATTTCTCAAAAAAATCGGCCGTGGTTCGGGGAATCGTGGAAAACTCGGCAAACCGCGCCGATATATCCGCATACAGATTCGGATGCCTCTCAAAAAGGTCGGCCAGGAGGCTGAAGTCATTGCTGGTATTGGCCAGGTGCGCGGCCACAAACGTCGTATTGGGGTGACGTTCGAGCGTCTTGTCCAGAATCTCAATCATCCCGTCGTGACCCACGATCTGGTCCTGGTTTTTTACCTGCCAGGTGTGCGCTCTCATCAGTCCGTCGTTGGTCGAATCCATCGGCTCATACATCCAGATCGGTTCGGCCACATGCAAATTTACCGGGATTTCCAGGCTGGCCGCTTCTTCAAAGATGGCGTCCATACGCGGGTCGTCGGGATGCATGCCCGGTCCCGGCGCCCCGCCCATTCCGGCCCCTTTGTCATGCATTTCTCCGAGTCCCTTGCATCCGGCTTCCACATCTCTTCTCAACTGCTCCACGGCTTTCTGGCTCCACCCCTCTTCTTCAAACCCCTCGTAGTCAATCCCGCAATACACCTCGAACCGATCGGGATATTTCGAATAGAGGCTGTGCACTTCATCAAACTCATCGCCTGTCGCCTTGGTCAGAATCAATGATTTTTCGATGCCCGCCGCATCCATAATCTCCACGCGCTTATCCACTTCTTCCTCCGTTTTGGCATAGGCGTGGGCATGCAGGTCAATCACCGGATACTTTGCTTGCCCGATATCGGTATTCCCCGCCTTGTGGATCGACTCAGGCATCCAGTCTCTCAATTTAATATCAGCAACGTCATCACTCGACTCTGTTTGTTCCGCCGTACCCGGCTGCGTGCAGCTGCTTATAAGGAGCGATAGCAGGCCGGCCAAAAGAGTGAGTATTGGTAATGTTCTATTCATAATGAAGCTTCTCAAGCATTTTATTTTCGTTAACGGTTAATAGAGATTAGCAAAACCGTTGTTTTGCCAATCTCTGCATATTCGCGATTTAAAAAATCCTCAGGTATTGTTTGTTTATACACTTCGGTTTTAAAATCACTCAGGGGTTGGTATTGAACAAAACCCTGTTTTTTCAAAAATCCTCTGATTAATTACACGATTATACCAACCCGGTAGTACCGCCCCCCTTTTCGAGGTTAATGTCCATGCCCCGCTCGTTGGATTCCCAGGCTCCGCCGGTAAAGTCGGGTACTTTGACCGGCTTGGACCCGTTGGCCACCGACCACTCGCTTAGCGGTATGATGGCCGTCCAAAGGGCGGCGTCATAGACATCCATTTCTATGGGCAGGCCGTTTCGGAGGCAGTCGATATACCGCCAGTCCCGCATGTCCACATTGTAATAGGAATGATCATAATTCCCCGACTCAGACTCGCTCAGCAATTCCTCAAATCTTCTGGTCATCTTCGGCGTGTACTCTTCAATCAGGTCATCGGTCTCCTCCTGCGGGATCCAGTCGTCATGGCCCGTTGCAATGCGGACCGGACTCGGATGTCTTCGCATGATGCCTTCTGTACCACTGAGCAGGTGGATATTCGAATACGGCCGCATGGACGAAACATCATGCTGCAGCATAATTGTACGTCCCTTTTTGGTCTTGATAATCGTGGTATTCATATTACCCCGGTAATCCCAATCGGTAAACTGCTCGTAATAGTCATCCGTTTTGGCCGCCTCTTTTGCCCAGTCCTGCATCATAAAATCATCGCTGGACATGGATACCAGGTGATCCATCTGATCGCCGTAATTGAGATCCATCATCTGCGCGATGGGACCCAGCCCGTGCTGGGGATAGAGATTGCCACTTCTGTTCAGGTTTTCCTTCAATCGCCAGTCGTCCTGATAGGTCCCTTTATCAAACATATAATTATCAAGCAGGTGATGAATATATGCTCCCTCCCCGTGTATTAGTTCACCAAAAAATCCCTGCCGGGCCATATTCAACATAACGGACTGCATCGAACCGTGACAGGAAGCTGAAATCTGGAAACAGTGTTTTCGGGTTCGCTCGGAAGTGTCAACCAGTTTCCAGGCGTCTTCGATCGTCTGGGCCGCCGGAAGCTCGGTGTATACGTGCTTGTCGTTCTCCATGGCACAAACTGCCATGGGCGTATGCCACTCCCAAGGGGTTACCACGGAAATCAGGTCCAGATCGTCGCGCTGGCACACCTTCTCCCATTCATCCTCGCTTCCCGAATAGCCATCGGGGTCATGATCGGTTCCTTCCAGCGACTCTTTAGCCGCTTCCACCCGGTCCGGTATCAAATCGCAGAGGGCTCTGATTTCTACGCCTTCGATACTTGCAAGGCGCAGTACCGTGCCCGATCCCCTGTTGCCGAGTCCGATAATGCCGACGCGCACCGTATCCA
>NZ_JBEPWZ010000008.1:0-33796 GCF_041642155.1 Fodinibius sp. | reverse complement strand
AGGGCCGTGAATGTCAACCAGCCCAGCTACGGCTCGCGTAATGACGAGGAATTACCGCGCAATCTCAGCGTGGGATTTTCTTACCGGCTTTCGGATTTGGCCCTTTTTTCAACGGAGCTGTTTAAGGATGTGCGTTTCCCTTTGGCATACCGGGGGGGTGTAGAGGTGAACATCATCGGCGGATTAACCGGCCGGGCGGGTATTACAACGGCGCCCCGGACCTTTTCAGCCGGATTCGGATATCTTCAGCCCGCATGGAGTGCCAGTGTGGCCGTCCAGCGTCACGCAAACAATGTGCTGGGCTACAGTCCCGCTGTCGATTTCAAAATCAGCTGGTAATGCGCGTTCGGGGCATAGGCATATCGGTTTTGGTACTGCTGCTTCCGGTCATTGCGGGAGCTCAGCAGCGCGACTCGACCCGTTCGGAAGTACGGGAAGACCTCGAGCAGGCCCTGGAAGATCTTGATCCCGATAACCGGGAGAGCAGCAGTGAACAGCTGATCCAGCTTTTGCAGGATATGTCCGCCAACCCGGTGAATGTCAATCAGGCTGACCTGCATACACTGATGCAGGTGCCGGGAATCAACCTCAAGACAGCCCGGGCAATTATTCGGTATCGCCGGGACGTAAAACCGTTCGAAGCACTGCAGGAATTGACGGAGGTTACCGGTATCGGCCGGGTTACCTATGAGAAAATTCATCCCTATGTAACGGTCGGCAGGGGACTCGAACTCAGCAGGAGGTTGTTCACCGACCGCCGGTACTGGACCAACGGCGGCCGGTTCCAGGCGTTTACGAGATACCAGCGGGATTTGCAGGCGGCCCGGGGCTATCAGGTTTCGCCGGAGGAGGGGGGCTACCTAGGCGGCCCGGCAAAATATTACCAGCGCATGGACTATCAGAGCGATCACCTGTCGGCAAACCTGACACAGGAGAAAGATGCCGGCGAAATGCTGCCCGGTCCCACGCGATTCGATCATCAATCCTGGCACCTGGCGCTTGAAGATAACGGTCGGCTGCAAACGCTGGTGGCGGGGGATTACAGCCTGTCATTTGGTCAGGGACTGGTGCTGTGGAATGGCGGCGTGTTTGGCAAGGGGAGCAATGTGACCGGTGCGGCCAATCGAAGCGGCCGCGGCATCAAGCCCTACACGTCGGCCCAGGAGACGAACTATTACCGGGGCGCCGCGATGACGTATGGGGGACGGTTTCAGCTGACTGGCTTTTATTCCTCCCGCCGGCGGACGGCCGGTGAAATTTCGCCCGACACCACGCGATTTCCGACCGAAAGCGGGTATCACCGTACGAAACGGCAGCAGGCGCGGCGCGGAAACCTGCGGCAGCGTTTGTATGGGGGACATATCCGGGTGGAGCTTCCCGTTGGTTTTATCGGTGCTACCGGCTACCAAACGACATTCGACCGCTACATCGCTGCCAGTGATCAGGATTATGCCAGATATGATTTTGAAGGGACCTCCGCGTCGACCATCGGGGGGGATTATACTCTCCTTTTGGGTCCGGCCGTTGCTTTTGGCGAAGCCGCCCGAAGTGAAAACGGGGGATGGGGTGTTGTCAGCGGCCTGGAAAGTCCCATAGGACCCGATACGGAGATGGCGCTGGCCTATCGAAATTATCAGAAGGAGTTTCAGTCAATCCTGGGAGAGGGGTTTGGGGAAGGTTCCGGTACGCCCAAAAACGAGGAGGGAATCTATCTTGGCCTGCAGCATACGCTTGATGACAAGATCACCCTTAACGCGTATTTCGATCAATTCCGATTTCCGGCGGCTCGCTTCAGAACCCATCAGCCCACCAAAGGGTACGACTGGCTCGGGAAGGCCGAGATGGAGATTAAGCCCGGACTGGACGCTTACCTGCAGGTACGGGGCGAAACCAAAGAGGATGAATACGAAGTGACGGACAAACTGGGGCGGCTTCGGCGGGAGCTGGGGAACAGCCGGCGCAGCAGCATCCGGGGACATATCGAATATCGGGTAAATGATGACGTGCGGCTGCGAAGCCGGGCAGAGTGGGTACGGAGCCGCGGGGCCGGAGAAGAGATCGAAACGGGATTTCTGCTCTATCAGGATCTGCGGCTGGTTTTAGGCGAAAAACTGACCCTGGATACCCGTGTTACGGTTTTTGATACCGAAAGCTATGCCTCGCGGGTATACCAGTTTGAAAACGACCTGCTCTACGTTTTTGCCAGTCAGCCGCTGTTTGACCGCGGCCAGCGGATGTACCTGCTGGTCAACTACGAGCCGTTTTCATTTTTGGAGTTCTGGGCCAAGGTGGGTATCACCAAATATGAAGACCGGCAGGTTATTGGCAGCGGACTCAATGAAATCCAGGGCGATACCCGCAGCGAAGTTGGGGTACAGGCGCGCATCAAATTTTAAAGAATGACCGCTATTTTTCATTTCCGAAGGAACATTTTGGATTTATTTATATACTAATCAACAGCATTGCACGTAATGAATAGGCATATTGTCTGGTATGGTGTGCTTGCATTAAAGTACCCGGTGTATGAATGGCTCTAACCGGCGAGTTAGACTCATTCGACCCGGCTGGCAAATAGGAACGGAGCTGCGGCAGGGCCGGAAGGTCGATGAAGTACATATGTATATGATGCAAGACGTGAATTTGCTTCTGCAGCTCGAGCGTGTGACCCGTTGGCCCGACCGGGCAAACCTGTTTTGCACCATGCACAAGGAGCGTAAGATGAATACCTTGCGATAACGTGCAAACACATAGATGGAAATATAAAATAATAGGTGTGTTCCTACTTATTTTTTACATTTAGACCTCTTATAATCTCATATTATAAGAAGTCCGATGTATGCCTGATAATATATTGTTATATTTCTTCGAAACAGAAACAGTAAACGGCTTCCGTATCTCATGGTAAAACGATTCAAATTTTGCGCTTTATTTTTGATGCTTGTGTTTGGCTATACCCTTCAGCCTCATGCCCAGGAAGTTCAGGAGCCCTCTTCCGCACATTATCAACAGGGAATTCAGCTTTTTGACCGGGGACTATACGAAGAGGCGGCCGGTGAACTGGAGCGGTTTGTCAGCCGCGAGGAAGACCATGAGCTGGCATTGTCCGCCCGGTTTTATTTGGTGCGGGCCCGGGCAAAAATGGATTCCACGAATAAACAATCTTACTACGAGCGATTTATAGCAAACCACCCGCACACCGATTTTTCCTCTACACTGCTGTTTGATCTGGCTGAACAGGCCGAACAGCAGGGACAGTACAGCAAAGCCATCAATATCTACCAGCGTTCGCTGGACTTGGGATTGCCCCGCAAAAAAGCGGCTGAGGTCCATTACTGGATGGCCGAGGCAGCCATCGCCGGGGGAGATACGGAACAGGCGAGGCACTATTTTCTGACCGTGGGCGAAGAGTACCCGGATTCGGAGTGGGCCCCCAAAGCGCTCTATACACGCGGACGATTATTCCTGTCGGAAAATAACTACGATGCTTCCACCGAGGCTTTTGAACTGTTGAAGGAACAATACCCCAATTCCGATATTACACGCAGAATCGGTATGGCCCTCGGCGAATCGTACTACCAGCAGGGCCGCTATGAAGAGGCCATAGGCGCTTTTGAGGATGCCATGCCCTACCTGGATGAAGAGATGACAACGAAAGCGGTGTTGCTCATTGCCGAAAGCCATAATTATTTACAGAACTTTGATGAGGCTTCTAAAACGTATCTCCAGTATATCAATCGCACAAAAGGCACGGATGAGGAGCGGTCAGCCCATTACGGACTGGGATGGCTGTACCACAAGCAGGAAATTTATCACTGGGCATCGGATGAGTTTGAAAAAGCGGCGGAAGGATCAGATGAGCTCGCACGAAAAGCCCTGTATTACAAAGCGGTGAATGAGAAATTAGGGTCGAGGTACCGCGAGGCCATGGAAACCTTCCGGGGCTTCGGCGATCGGTTTAGCGAGGGTCCGTGGGTGGAAAAGACGTATTATGAGTGGGCTATTACCGCTTATGAGATGGGTCGCTATTCGGAGGCCATTGAAGTATTGTTGCCACTTGTTCGCAATGAAGAGGAGTTGGAATGGGGCGGGAAAGTATACACGCTGCTGGGAGAAGCCTATTTTGCCAATGAAGAGTTTACCCGTTCTATACAGGCCTTTGAAGCTGCCGAGGATGTGACCGATGTGGATCCGGCGGTCAAGCGCCAGGCTCGTTTTCAGAAAGCATGGGTACAGTACAGTAACCAGGCGTATGAAGAGGCCCAGGCTATTTTTCACTCGCTGCATCAGGAAGTACCCGGCGAGGAAGTTGGCCGGGAAGCCCTCTTCTGGAGCGCTGACGCGTATTACAACATGGAGGAATTTGGTCCGGCCGCCAACCAGTTTAACCAGTTTATCCAGCAATATCCCGATCACGAGCTGGTAGGCCCCGCCAGTTACTCGCTGGGATGGAGTTACTTTAAGATGGGGAATTTTGAACAGGCGATTGGTCCGTTCAGGACGTTCCTGCAGGAATATGAAGCTCCCGAGACGGCTCTCTATCCGTATGACACGGATACCCGTCTCCGCATTGGAGATGCTTACTATGCCCTCGGCAATTACAGCGAAGCCATTGCCACCTATAAGCAGGTACTCGGCGCAGAGCCGGGAGGAGACTACGCCCTGTTCCAGATCGGTAACAGTTATTATCGAAGCGAGCGGACCTATGATGCCGTTACGACGCTGCGTCGTTTTTTACGAACGTACCCGGACAGCCGGTTGAGTGAGCAGGCTCAATATAATATTGCTTACATCTACTTGAATACCGGCAACTACTCGCAGGCCGTGGAAGAATTTCAGACCGTGATAAATAAATATCCCGGTACCAGCTGGGCGGCGCGGGCACAGTATAATATCGGTGATACCTATTATAACGCCGGTGACTATGATAAAGCAATCGAAGCTTACAAAGAAGTAATGGAAAAGTACCCGGAAAGCGACTATATCATCGAGGCGGCCAATGGTATTGAGTATGCCCAGCTTTCAGCCGGAAATACGGATGCAAGCTCATCGGTCCTGGAAGATTTCCTGGAGGAAAATCCGCAGACATCCATGGCCGACCGCCTGCGCTTTCGAAAGGGCGACAAACTTATGCAGTCCGGTGATTACGAAGGGGCGATTGAGGAGTTTCAGCAATATATACGGATCACGAATAACCAGGATCTTCTGCCTGACGCCCATTTTAATTTGGCCGATGCCTATGAGCAAACAGACCAGCTTGATCAGGCTGTAAGCACCTATCAAACGATTGCAGAGGAATATCCAGACTCCGAACGGGCCGGGCCTGCTCTGGCGGCACTGGGACGTATTGCCTACGAGCGGGGTAATTATCAGCAGTCATACAGTTATTTCGAACAGCTCTTGGAACAGGGAGGCAACCGGTATCGACTGGAGGCCTATATCGGGATGGGAGACGCACAGATTGCGATGGGCAACAATTCTGCGGCCGAGGAGCATTACCGGTCGGCCCTGCAGATTGACGGCAATTACGCCGCGGCCAATGTGGGTCTGGCAAAAGTATCGCTCAACGAAGGGGCTTATCAGGATGCCAAAGATATGCTGAATCTGGTGGCCGAGGCCAATACGACCGAAGTAGGGGCTGAAGCGCAGTACCTGCTGGGGGTAGCGAGCTACGAAAATGGAAATTATGAAGAAGCCGTTCAGCATTACTCCAGGGTAAGTGTATTATACGGGGCCTTCGACAGCTGGATTGCAAAGTCCCTGCTCGGGAGGGCTGAAAGTTTTCTCCAGATGGAACAGCCCGGTGAAGCCCGGTCAGCACTGAATACCCTGGTTAACGATTATCCGGATACGCCGGAAGCACAGGAAGCACAACGTTTACTGGAACAGACGAATTAATGGATTATACTGTTCAACCGGCTGCGTCGCTGCATGGCACGCTTCAACTGCCGGCCGACAAGTCAATTTCACACCGGGCGGCTATGTTTGCTGCCCTGCATCAAGGCACCTCAACCATCACCAACTTTTCAGAAGCCGCCGATCCGCACAGCACGCTGGACTGTATGCGCGGGCTGGGTGTTGTCATTAAGGAACCGGGGGAGAACACGATCATTGTGGATGGAGTGGGGCGCGACGGGCTGCAAACTCCTTCCGGCGACCTGGATTGCGGGAATTCAGGGACGACCATGCGCCTGTTGAGTGGCATCATCGCCGGTTCAGGCGTTTCCGCCCGCCTGACGGGGGATGAGTCGTTATCTGCCCGCACCATGAAGCGTATCATCGAGCCGCTTCGGGCGATGGGGGCTAAGATTGAAGCCCGGGAAGATGATTATGCTCCGTTGAATTTCCGCCGGGATGACGAGCTCAAACCCCTGCACTTCCCCCTTCCCATTCCCAGCGCACAGCTGAAATCGTGTGTGCTGCTGGCCGGGCTTTTCGGTGACGGCCCGACCGAGGTGGTCGAAACACTGCCCAGCAGGGATCATACCGAACGGCTTCTGAATCTTACCGTTGAGGAAAAAGAGGGAAAACGGATGATCCGGTCCAGCCGTGAAGATGTCGTGCCCGGGCAATCCTGCCGGGTACCCAGCGATTTTTCGGCGGCCGCCTTTTGGCTGGCGGCGGGGGCAATTCATCCCCAAGCAGAAATCATCCTGCCGGGGGTGGGAGTGAATCCCACCCGGACAGGCGCTCTCGGGATCCTGCAGCAGATGGGGGCTGATATAGAAATTACGAATGAAGATCGGGAAGGAGCAGAGCCGGTAGCCGACATACGGGTAAAAAGCTCACCGCTGACACCGGTGACGATAACCGGGAAGGTGGTCCCCAACTGTATCGATGAAATTCCCATTCTGGCCATTGCCATGCTTTTTGCCGATGGTACTTCACGGGTTTCGGGAGCAGAAGAGCTGCGTCACAAGGAGACCGACCGCCTGAGTGCGCTGGCCGATATACTGGAATCGGTTGGAGCTGACTTTGAAGAATACAAAGATGGCTTTACCATTAAGGGAGATCCCGACTTCAGGCCCGAGCAGGCTGCATTCCGGAGCTTCCATGACCATCGCATTGCTATGGCGGCGGCCGTGCTGGCATTGATGGGAACCGACACTTCTACTGTTATAAACGGCCATTGCACCGCCATTTCCTATCCCGGCTTTTGGAAAGATCTGTCAATGCTGACGAATTGATCCTTTGATCCGCAAATTTGACAAAACCTGTCGATTGTTGACGCAATAATGCCAATACGTCATAAAACATTCCTTTCTGTATAGGTTGGCATTGTGATTGCTTTTATAAGAGCAAACATCAACCAATGGTTAGCTCCATGAGTGAATTTACGATCGATATTGAAAAGCAGTTAACAAGACTGGGCAAGGATATCCAGGATTTCGTAGAGCGCATTGTGCCGCTCGAAGATAAAGGGCACGATTTTACGCCCTCTTGTGATATCATCGAAAGCGACGAAACATTTGTCATTAAGCTGGATTTGCCTGGATTATCAAAAAAAGAAATTAATATCGCTCTTAAGGAACATGTATTAACCGTAAAGGGAGAACGAGCCGGAAAACTGGCCGAAGATGAAACGTATCGCCGGCAGGAGCGCGCAACGGGCGTATTTTCACGCTCATTTGCGCTTCCGGAAAATGTGAATACGGCCGAGACAGAGGCCCGGTTTAGCAACGGTGTTCTCTCTGTTACGATGCCGAAAACGGATGTCCCGGTTGACGCGACATCCATTCCGATAAAATGATATGAATGTATTTATTGTCATGCCGCCCCAATCGTTTTCGGGTCGGCGGTGAATATTTTTTAAAGAATTAATCAACTAACAAAAAATCATAAACGACTATTATGGGAAAGATCATAGGAATTGACTTGGGTACAACGAACTCCTGCGTTGCCGTTATGGAGGGAAATGAGCCCACTGTTATTCAAAATTCAGAAGGCGGACGAACAACGCCTTCGGTTGTCGCTTTTTCAAAGGATGGCGAGCGCCTTGTTGGCGCACCCGCTAAGCGACAGGCCATAACGAATCCGGATAAGACAATCTCTTCAATCAAGCGCTTCATGGGCCGCTTCTATGACGAAGTTAAGGAAGAGGCTAAACAGGCTTCGTACAAGATCGTCAAAGGAGATGACAATACCGCCCGTGTGCAGATTGAAGACCGCAAGTACGCGCCACAGGAGATTTCTGCGATGGTGCTTCAGAAGATGAAGCAGACCGCGGAGGAATACCTGGGTGAAAACGTTACGGATGCCGTTATTACGGTACCGGCCTATTTCAATGATGCACAGCGCAAGGCCACGCAGGAAGCCGGAGATATTGCCGGACTGAATGTAAAACGAATTATTAATGAACCCACGGCTGCTTCGCTGGCTTACGGGTTGGACAAGAAAGACCAGGACCAGACCATCGTGGTGTATGACCTTGGCGGTGGTACGTTTGATGTTTCTATCCTGGAACTGGGTGACGGCGTATTCGAGGTCAGGTCCACCAGCGGTGACACCCATTTGGGGGGCGATGACTTCGACTCGCGTCTGATTGATCACCTGGCCAAGGAGTTCAAAAAAGACGAAGGAATTGATCTGCGCGAAGATCCGATGGCCATGCAACGGCTCAAGGATGCGGCTGAAAAAGCAAAAATAGAGCTTTCCAGCTCACAGAAAACAAATGTCAACCTGCCGTTTATTACGGCTACGGACTCGGGGCCCAAGCACCTGAATATAGATGTCAGCCGCTCGCAATTTGAGAAGCTGATTGACGATCTTGTTCAGAAAACGGTTGGACCGTGCAAGAAGTCCCTGGATGATGCCGGATTGAGTAAGAACGAAATCGACCAGGTGATCCTGGTGGGTGGTTCTACGCGCATTCCGAAGATCCAGGAGGTTGTTAAGGATTTCTTTGGCAAAGATCCCAGCAAGGGCGTAAACCCTGATGAAGTAGTTGCTGTGGGAGCCGCTATCCAGGGTGGTGTCATGTCGGGCGATGTCGATGATGTGGTCCTGCTTGATGTTACGCCGCTGTCGCTGGGTATTGAAACCCTGGGCGGCGTGTCAACACAGCTTATCGAGGCGAATACCACGATCCCTACCAGCAAGAAAGAAACCTTTTCTACGGCCGCGGATAATCAGACGAGCGTAGAGATTCATGTCTTGCAGGGGGAACGTGCAAAAGCTCAGGACAACCGAACACTGGGTCGCTTCCACCTTGACGGCATTCCGCCGGCACCCCGTGGTGTCCCTCAAATCGAAGTGACGTTCGATATTGATGCCGACGGAGTACTTAATGTAAGTGCGAAAGACAAGGGTACCGGCAAAGAACAGAGCATCCGCATCGAATCTTCTTCCGGACTGTCTGAGGAAGAGATCGAAAAAATGAAGCAAGCTGCCGAAGAGCATGCCGAAGAGGATGAACGCATCCGCGAGCGGGCTGAGAAGCTTAATAAGGCCGACAGCCTGGTCTTCTCTACACGCAAGCAGCTGGATGAGCACGAGGATAAGATCTCGGATGAGAATAAAGAGAAAATTGAAGCTGCGCTTGAAAAGGTTAAAGAGCTGCACGACCAGGAGAAGGTTGATGAGCTCGATGAAGCTATGGAAGAGCTGAATACCGCGTGGTCGGCAGCTTCACAGGAGATCTATCAATCGGCAGCCCAGGAGCAAGCTCAGCCGGGAGGCCCGGGCGGACCCGGAGCGGGAGCCGCCGCCGGAGCTTCTAACGGAGCAAGTGATGCGGAAGCGTCGGATGAGGAAGAAGACGATGCGGTAGACGCTGACTTTGAAGTCGTCGATGACGATGAGAAGGAATAAATAGCAGCCCTCTGATTCTGCATGGAGATCAATAACAGAGATAGGTCGAAATTAAAGCCCTCCATCGATTGATGGAGGGCTTTTTTATTATCTTGGGTAGCTTACCGAATATCCCTTATATTTAGGGTGAAATTTTAGAAACCTGTATTACGTGAACAGCACAACCATAAGCACGGACTTTCTCGTTATCGGCAGCGGAGCAGCGGGCCTTAATGCCGCTTTGCATGCCAGCAGGCATGGCCGTGTCAGGCTGGTAACGAAATCCGGGCTCGAAGAAAGCAGCAGTTATTGGGCCCAGGGAGGCATCGCCGCCGTGTTGAAAGGCGATGATACCTACGAAAGCCATAAGAAAGATACACTCCAGGCGGGACGCGGGCTGTGTGATGCCGAAGCCGTGGACCTGTTGGTTAGCGAGGGCGCACGGGAAGTCAAGCGATGTATTGACCTGGGGATGCGGTTCGATAAAACGAACGGGAAGCTCGATCTCGGTCTGGAAGGTGGCCATTCCAATCGGAGAGTCCTGCATGCCAACGGGGCGGCCACCGGTAAGGCGCTCATCGAATTTTTGACGGAATTGGTAAAAGCGGAAGAGCGCATTACGGTAACGGAACAGGCGTTTGTCCATGAACTGTTCAAAAATGAAAAAGAGGAGCGCTGCGGGGGGGCGGCAGCATATCTGTACAAGGAACATGAACTGTTACGGATAGAAAGTCCGGTAACGATTTTAGCCACCGGAGGCTATTCAGGGCTTTTTCAGCGGAGCACAAATCCCCATACCTCGACCGGTGACGGCTTGTGGCTCGGATATGATATCGGCGCAAAGCTGCAGGACCTGGAGTTCGTACAGTTTCATCCCACGGCTTTCTACGCCGGTGACGGCTCCACCTTTTTGATCAGTGAGGCCGTACGGGGCGAAGGAGCTCACCTGTACAATGAAAAAGGAGAACGGTTTATGGGTGCCTATGACCAGCAAGAGCTGGCTCCCCGCGATGTGGTGTCCCGGGAGATATTCCGTCAAATCCAAAATCAGGACAATGACTTTGTCTACCTGGATGTGCGTCACCTGGATACCGAAAAGCTGGATGCCCATTTTCCAAATCTGATCGGCAAGGTTAAGGAACAGGGGATTGATATCAAAAGAGAGGGTATTCCGGTGGCTCCCGCTGCCCACTATTGTATCGGGGGACTGGCAACCGATCTGGAGGCCCGGACAACTATAAAAGGATTATACGCCTGTGGTGAGGTAGCGGCGACGGGGGTGCACGGGGCCAACCGCCTGGCCAGCAATTCGCTGTTGGAATGCCTGGTTTTCAGCAAACGTGCGGTTCAGCATGCCTCGACCACCGGGAAAAGGCCGGAGGCGAGTTTTTCCACTGATTTCAGGATCCGTGATGATTCCGGCGAAGCATTTACGGCCCTGCAACAGGAAGTTTCGGAAGTGCTAAGCCGCCACGCCGGCATTCAGCGCAACAGAGAAGGATTGGAGCAGGCGGCCGATCGATGTCAGACGCTGAGGGAACAGTTGCCGGATGAGCAGAACGAATATTTCGCCATACGTTCGCGCGGGCTGGTACAATTGGCTGAATTGATCGTACAGTCAGCACTGCAAAGGGAGGAAAGCCGCGGGGTGCATACGCGGACTGATTTTCCGGAAAGTTCTTTGATGTCGGAACGTATCGCTTTTCAAAAACCTATTGAGCATTCGGAAGCTCTTTAAACCGATAATATGAATACAGCATTAACGGAAAGAATTCCAGAAGAGATTATTAATCGCCTGATTGATCAGGCATTTGAGGAAGATATCGGAAGGGGGGATGTCACAACCGATGCGATCATTGATAAACGTGCTCTGGCCGAGGCCATCTGGACGGCCAGGGATGTGGGAATTGTTGCAGGAATTACCATCGCCGGGCAGGTGTTCATGAGGTTGGACCCCGACGTACAATGGATGCCGAAAGTCGACGAAGGGGAAAAGGTATCAGCCGGCAGTGAAATCGTTGTTGTGCGCGGGCGGGTTCGTGCTCTTCTGACGGCCGAACGCATCGCCCTGAATATTGCCCAGCGAATGTCCGGCATCGCTACCAGAACCCGTCAGTTTGTGGAAGCCGTTAAAGAATTCGATACGCAGATTTTAGATACCCGGAAGACGGTGCCCGGGTGGCGTTTGCTGGACAAGTATGCTGTCAAAGCGGGTGGGGCGCAGAATCATCGCATGGGGTTATACGATATGGCTATGATCAAGGATAATCATATCGTTGCAGCCGGCAGTATTGAACAGGCCGTACGCAAGGTGCGTAACCGTCATCCCGAATTGAAGATTGAAGTGGAAACGACGACGCTCCGGCAGGTTGAAGAGGCACTCTCGTCCCGCGCCGATATAATCATGCTCGATAATATGAATGCCGCTGCGATGCGGGAAGCCGTGGAGCTGATCAAAGACCGGGCAAAAACGGAAGCCTCTGGTAACATCACGCTTGAGAGGATACGCAAAGTTGCAGAAACAGGCGTTGATTATATTTCAGTGGGGAGCCTCACTCATTCGGTGGACGCATTTGATATCAGCCAAAATATACAACAACTTAATTAAACAAAATCTCAAACAGTGAGATAATTTTATGAATACCCAAGAGTTAGTAGCAGAAATAAAACAGCTGAAAGAGGAACGTAATGCCGTCATCCTGGCGCACAACTACCAGGTGCCGGAGGTACAGGATATTGCAGACTATATCGGAGACTCGCTGGGTCTCTCGCACCAGGCCGCCGAGACTGAGGCCGAGGTGATTGTCTTTTGCGGGGTGCACTTCATGGCCGAGACGGCTTCCATCATATCGCCCAATAAAAAAGTACTTATCCCGGACCTGGATGCGGGTTGCTCACTGGCAGACAGTATTACCGTGGAGCAGCTTCGGGAGTGGAAAGCCGGGCACCCCGATGCGGTGGTGGTTACCTACATCAATACTACGGCCGCCGTTAAAGCGGAATGCGATTACTGCTGTACTTCCTCAAACGCTGTCGATATTGTAGAATCGATACCGGAGGAGAAAGAGATCCTGTTTCTGCCGGATAAATTCCTGGGTTCGTATGTAGAGATGGTTACGGGCCGCGAGCTGAATATATGGGATGGGGCCTGCCATGTGCATGAAAAGATCGGGGAGCTAAATCTGGGTGAAAAGCAGAAGGAATACCCGGATGCCGAAGTGCTGATCCATCCCGAATGCGGCTGCTCTACCTCGTGCATGATGAAATCGGCGATGTATTTCGATTGTGAAGACGGACACATTCACTCTACCAGCGGCATGCTGAATCGTGCCAGCGAGTCTGAGGCTGAAGAGTTTGTTGTGGCTACCGAAACCGGCATTCTGCACCGGATGAAGAAAGAAAATCCGGGAAAGAAATTTTACCCGGCGAATGAAAACGCTGTCTGCGAATTTATGAAGATGATTACCCTCGAGAAGCTCCATGAGGCGCTTAAGTACGACCAGTTTGAGGTTAAGGTACCTGATGAACTGGCGGAGCGGGCGCATCTGCCGATCGAAAGGATGCTGAGCGTCGCATAACTTTAAAAAGTTATATTACTTGGTGGGTATTCCTTATTCTGTATTTCGATTAAAAATAAACAGAGGGCTTTGGAAAAGCAGGAGTTTTGTTCAATATGTCAAACAGGATCAATGGCTTAATCGTTAATGTTACGGTTTCGTGAATAATCGGGGTTGAGCATATATGAGAATGTTGAATACGTGAATATGCAGAAATTGGCCAAAAGAATCGTCTTGCCAAGCTCTCAAACAGGATATGGGTTGCGTAACCCGGAATGTATGATGAATATTTTAGGTATAGAGTCCTCCTGCGATGAAACGGCTGCAGCGGTTTATACCGCCGATGGACTGCAATCCAATGTAATAGCCTCTCAGGCTGTCCACGAGCGGTACGGAGGGGTTGTACCCGAGTTGGCTTCGCGCGCGCATCACAAGACGATCCAGGCGACGGTACAGCAGTCGCTGGAAGAGGCCGGTATATCGCTTGATCGGATCGATGCGGTGGCTGTGACGCAGGGACCCGGTTTGATGGGCTCGCTGCTGGTGGGACTTTGTTTTGCCAAGGGACTCTGCCTGTCCCGCGACCTTCCGCTTATCGGCGTCAACCATATGGATGCGCATATCTATGCCAATTTTATTGATGGTGAGCCCGAATACCCGTTTGTTTCACTGACGGTCTCCGGGGGTCACACACAGCTGGTGCATGTTCGGGGTCCGTTTGATCATATCCTGTTGGGACAAACACGCGATGATGCCGCCGGGGAAGCTTTTGATAAGATCGGGAAGATTTTAGGCCTTCCCTATCCCGCCGGTCCGGAGATCGACAAGTGCGCAAAGGAGGGGAACCCGCAATTTCATGACTTTCCGCAGGCGATGCTGGATAATAAGTTTGAGTTTAGCTTTTCGGGACTCAAAACCTCGGTGAAGTATTACCTGGAGGACCGGGAAGACCGGGCATCCTTTTTGACCGATCATCTCAGCGATATCTGTGCCAGCGTGTCGCGGGCTATAACGGATGTTCTTGTCAAAAAACTGGAGAATGCTATTGAGCATACCGGCGTGCGCACCGTGGTACTGGCGGGGGGCGTCTCAGCCAATTCCATGCTGCGCACCAGGGCCCGGGAAATGGCACGTGAGAAAGATTGTCGCCTGTATATCCCCCGCCTGGCCTACTGTACCGATAATGCCGCCATGATTGCGGTTACCGGCTATATGATGGGACAACGACAAATGTACTCCGATATGAACCTGAAACCCTATGCTAATTTAACAGAAAGTAGATAGCCCTAAATAGAAGGCAACTTTGGACTTTTGGCCCTCGACTTTCTACTCCATTCTTACTGCTGGAATTTCCTGGAAGCTTCCACCGCCAGCCGGTCAACCCGATTGTTGCGCTCATTATCAGAATGACCTTTTACCTTGATCCACTCCACATCATGGGGTTGCATGGCGGTAAGCATCTCTTCCCACAGGTCGCGATTTTCCACCGGCTTTTTATTTGCTTTCTTCCAGCCGCGTTTCAGCCAGCCGTCTACCCAACCCTGCTTAAAGGCGTTGACGATAAGCGCGCTGTCGCTGTGTATTTTTACGTGGCACGGCTGATTCAGGGCGTTTAACGCTTCGATGACGGCCCTCATCTCCATACGGTTGTTGGTGGTGTCGTGGGACCCGCCGGTGATCTCTTTTTCTTTGCCATTCCACTGGAGCAGTGCTCCCCAGCCGCCCGGACCCGGGTTTCCGCTGCAGGCGCCATCCGTAAATACAATAACTGTTTTCTTATCGGTGTCAGGCATACTTTTCCGTAATTGGAGATAATCGCCGCTTTAAGTTCCTGGCCGATCGGGCCACTTCTTTTGCCCATTGGTCAGATTCACTGCCCGCATATATAATGCTCCGGCTGGAATTGACGAGGGGAGTTCCCCGGTGATTGGCCAGGGCTTCTGCTAATTCAGCAACCGATCCGCCCTGTTTGCCCACCCCCGGGATAAGCAGCGGAGCAGCCGGGAACTGCCCGATGACCGGTTGAAGATCAGGGGCTTTGGTGGCCCCGACCACCATACCGATGGCTGTGGCGGTTTCTTCCTGTCTCTGTCTGAGCCGTTTTGCGATGTAAGCCGAGACCGTGTTCCCGTCCGACAGTTTTCTGAGAAGTATGTCCCCGGCCCCGGGATTGGAGGTCAGGGTCAGTGTGTAGATTCCTTTGCCGGATTCCTCCAGGAAGGGATCCAGGGTTTCAAATCCCATCAGCGGGTTAAGCGTAATGGCGTCCACATCGAAGTGATCAAAAAAAGCTTTGGCGTAATGTTCGGCCGTAGAGCTGATATCGCCTCTTTTTGCATCGGCAATGACGATTTTATCGGAAGGGAGATAATCCAGGATTTCCTGGAAAATATCCCAGCCGTCCGGCCCAAGGGCTTCGAAAAACCCTAAGTTAGGCTTGTAGGCCGCGCAATATTCCCGGGTAACATCAATCACTTTTTTTAAAAAATGGCTGACTTTTGCAGGGTCAGCCATATCCTTATTCCGGAGCGCCGCCGGCAATAAGTTCAGGTTGGGATCAAGTCCCACGCAAAGGGTGGATTCAGCCCCTTGTACCGCTTCGGCCAATTTCTCTTTGAAGGTCATAAAATATAACAATTAAAGTTCAGCAGAAGATACAAACTGCCGGAGGGGATTCGAAATGGTTAACGATAAAAAGGAGCCTGCATGGTACGGCTCCTTTTTAGTTACTTTTTCTGCTGTGACAAGCGTCCCACTACTTCCCTGTTTCCCATAATAAATAATCAAACCTCAGTTGCTTGTGGGGATGCCCCTGGGAATGGAGCTGAGATTTATATCCGTGAGGCTGGCGTCGTAGGTATTGTTAATGGCCTCGATCGTGAGGTTCGCTACAATCCCGTGCCCCTGGTTGCTGGGATGCACCCCGTCAAAGCTGAAGAGTTCTCCGGGCACCGGCCGCATCGTTTCTCCCCCGACGGATACCCCTCCGTCTTCAACAATCTGGCCATAGGCAGTGTGAATATCTACCAAAGCATAGCCGTGATCGGAGGCGGCTGATGCAATCACGTTATTGTATTGCTGAACCACACCGTTAGCCCGGGCCAGCTCCGATTCCCCGGTCGGGGGCGAAATGGTAGGTCCATCCAGGACCAGGTTATTGGGGATTGCGTTATCAGGAGTCACAGGCGGCGGTACCTCACCAGCTTGCATTTGAGCAAAGTAACCGGATGCCGATAGCAATAGGAAATCGTTCTGCTGCATGCGGCGTGCAGCAGTAGATGTTTCAATATAGATTGGAGGATTAGGACTGTCTTCCCCGGTAGCCAGCTGGTAGGTTTGGGTGGTTTCATCAAAGGTGATAGCTCCCTGTTGCTCCAGCTGAGCCCTGAGAAAAAAGACATAAGGGATACTCGTTACATCGGGAATATTATAGAGTACGGCATCCGCTTCCGTCTGGACAATCGCCTGAATAGAAGTCCGGTATAGATTTTGGAAATCTTCCGGGGGCAGGTAGGGCTGCGTGCCCCCGCTTGTAACATATCCCAGGATATCGTTATTGCCCAGCCAAAACAGGACGAAGGTTGGTTCCAGTGCCTGTAGCTGCTCTGCCTGGGTTTCCCCCAGGTCTCTCAGTACAATCTCGAAAAACGGATTGCTTTGCTGCCGGTCGGAATAGGAGGCTCCGGGAAGGTCCTGTCCCAGAAAATCGGCCAGGATAGTGCCGGGAATGCCCAGGTTGTTATAGGGCCGGTCGAGGTCAGCATTAAGAGGCTGTCCCTCTTCTTCTGTTGGCGTGGGGGTGTTGGCCGGATCCGCAGGAGGGATGGATCCGTCAAGTTCCAAACGTCCCCCGATACCCGGGTTGCTGATAATCGGCTGTTCAAATTCTTGAACCAATTCCATTTGTCCCGCCACCAATGAAGGGTAGGAGTAGCGCTGGGCGGTTTCAAACAGTGCGCTGCTTTGAAATCCGGCCGTCAGGCTGTTGCCGACAGCTGCCACGGTTGAAAAGTCAGCCTCGCCGCTGTCAGATTCAAAACTGACATCATTGAAATCCTTGCAGGAATAAAGTGATACTGACGCTATGAGGAGCGTGAGAATTGAATGTGTTAATAGCTTGCGAAATTTCATAACAGGACTCCTTTATACTTAAAATTTCATGGTTACACCAAGAGAAGGCAGGTTGGCATGCGTATTATAGACCCCGTGAAAGCCGTTGACCGATTCGCGGTTGATTCGTTCCTCAGACCTGATGAAGATGTAGGAAGCATCAACGGCCAGGTAATCAGTGAGTTGATAGCTGACGCCCCCCGAAAACAGCCACCGGTCGGAGTCGGGCAACGTAGGGTCCATATGTTCGGTAGGCAGAGGCGATCGGTCAAAGGCGATGCCGGCGCGAAGAGAGAGTCCCCGGGTCCAGGCGTCTGTATACTCGCCGCCCACCCGTATTTGCCAGGAGTTGTCGTACCCGCGCTCATTTGCAAGCCGGTCTGATCCGAAGGCGGGTATTGTTTTATCAAATTCGATAACCAGTTCATCGTAACTGGACCAACCCCACCATACATAATCGGCTTCGAGACTGAGATTTTCGGTCGCTTGCACATTCACGGCCGCCACCCAGTTGGCCGGGAGCTCAAGCGTGGTACCTCCTCCGGCGTCGGAAGGAAACAGGGCAGAAGGAAGATCCCCGAAGTCAGCATCGCCGCTGAATTCCGTTTCCACCTTGCTGCGATACGTGAAGCCGAGCCGCACCATCTCTGTAGGTTCATACAGAAGTCCCACATTGTAACCGATGCCCGGTTTGTCGAGTTCTCCGTCTAATGAAAAAATATCTTCTTCGACCGCGAAATCTTCGACGGCACGAGAAAGATTTACGTTCCCATAGGCGGCAATGACCAGGCCGGCCCCTATTTTAACATCACCGATGCCGAAATCGGGCAGCTGGTATCCGACGGTTGGCTGGACAAATATTGTTTCAATAGAGGTTTCGATAGCCTCTGTACGGCCCACCCAGTTGGAATCCCATCGGGTACCCAATCCAAAGGGAGCATAGACCCCGATGCCGGCCGTAAGTCCATCCTCAATTTCATAGGAGGCATAAAAATTGGGCACAAAAAAGTTTTGTTCGGCCATTTCATATCTTTGATCGCTGCCTGGGTACGAGCTGGAACTTGCAAAAGGTCCCCTGAAGGTTGACCGGGGGGCTATAATGGTCGCACCTGTGCTTACACGTATGCCATCCAGCCCACTGAGTCCGGCGGGATTATAATAGATTGTAGATACATGGTCAGCATAGGCGGAGAAAGCTCCCAGCATTCCGTTGGCACGAATGCTGGCTTCATAGATCGAGAAACCGCTGGAATAGGCGGAAGCCGAACATACGAATACAAGGCCTATCGTAGCTATTAATTTTCGCATGAGATCATTATTAAGATTGAGATTTTCATGGCTTAAGGAGGATGCGGATCCTTAAAATTAGTACTTCCGGTGCAAAATATTCTTACATAACTTAACACTGTTAAGTTTCAAATGCTAAAAACCCATGTCAAAGTCAGAAAGCTGTATTTGCAAAAGAGCCTGAACTTTTATTCCTTCGTGTGAAATACTGTTAACATAATTATGTAGAAAGAGGTTCATGGATTGGTTTGAAGAATGGTTTGACAGTCCCCTGTATGAAAAGTTATACGCAAACCGGGATGAAGAAGAGGCGGCACAGCTGATCGAACTGCTGGAGGAGACACTCTCTCTGCAAAAATGTTCGAAAATATTGGATCTGGGTTGCGGACGGGGACGTCATTCGATAAATCTGTCAAAAAAAGGATACCAGGTAACGGGTATTGATCTTTCCGAACAGGCCATTGCTACGGCTCGTGAGAAAGCGGGGGCGGAGGGGATTGATGACATCCGATTTAAAGTTCGGGACATGCGTGACCCACTGCCGGAAACCTTTGATGCGGTCGTTAATCTCTTTACGACGTTTGGGTATTTTAAATCCGATGCAGAAAATGCCAGTGTATTCGACAGCGTCAGACAAATGTTGGTTCCGGGAGGCATTTTTGTGCTGGATTATTTAAATGCTGCCCAGGTTCGCAACACTATCCGCTCATCAGAAGAGGGTTCCTTCCATGGCATCCATTATACGATCAGGCGGTATATAAAGGATAATGCGGTGTTCAAGAAAATTGAATTCTCAGGGGATGAGATTGACGGCACCAAAAACTATGCAGAACGGGTCAAGCTCTATACGCGGTCATGGTTTGAACGGGAAATGCATAAGAGGAATTTATCGATTGACCATATTTACGGAGATTATCAAGGGAGTGACTTTGATCCGGAAAGCAGCAATCGCTTGCTGATTATTAGTCACCTGGAAAGCAGGAAGTCTTAAGTTTGTAAGTGTTAAGTAACGGTCTGTCTATCTGGTAACCGGTAACGAATAACAGATATCTAAATTCATTCCTGACAGGGAGTTTAGAAAACGGCAGCCCCCGATAACCGATAACGAATAAACCAATAAATACCATTTATCCTGACAGGGGAGAAAAAAAATAAAGAACCTTTTACCGGTACCTTACAGCACGGTATCAGGAAACACTTCTTCGGCCCCGTGCGGGGGGCGATCCAGCGTCCAGGTTTCAAAATAAAAATGCCGTTCGGATCGCATTCGCTTGCTGTTGATGCTGAAAAATCGAAAATCGTTATCCACCAGGGACTGGAAAGCCCTAAAAAGGGAAGGATAAATATTTTCTATGGAGAACAGGTGCAGATCAAAACCGTGATGAGCCTGTTCTTTATACAAGACGTAAATCCCGTTTTTGAGAACCTTGCTCAGGGCTTCTTTTTTATGTCCCACATTGGACTCTTCGTCGATTCGAAGCCGGTCAAAATCAACAGATTCCGTTTCGCTGCCTATTATCAAAGGTTCTCCAATGCCGGTAGCAGCTAATGCAGTGGACAAGGAATCATAGGTGCCTGCAGCGGTCGTAATATCATGCGAGAAAGCGTTACTCATCTGCTGAATGACAGCGTCCCCTTTTACGAGGGTATTCAGGCCAAATTGCTCTTCTTCCAGCCTTGTACCCGTGAGATAAAACTTGGAGTAAGTGGGTGTGGGTTTCATAAAGTCAGCCAGCGTTGCATCCACTTCTTCGGGGGTCTTATTGGCGTTTCGCTTGGCCAGCTTATCGAGTCGAAGATCGTGATCGAAAAAAAGTTTGAAAATATCCATGAAAATATCGGGTGATTCGTATTGCCATTAACTAAGCCGGATTTTACATTCAGAATTTAGATCGTGCGTACGTAAAACCACAAAATGCCTGTGGTGCTACTCCTTTCTTTGAACAAACATTTCTTAAGGTTGAACAGGACCTATAACAAAGCTCTCAATTAAAGTAAGAGGCGTACTGCTTCTATAATAATGATAACCCATTGCTATTAAAAGGGTTCAAAATAGACCTTGTTTTCGTAGGAGAAAAATACGGCCGAAACGATATGTAGGCTTGAACTGTACCCGAAAATACGGCTTAATAAAACAAACCCCGATATCCCGGATGAAGCGGGATACGGGGTTTTAACTTAAAACCGGCTGTTAAGCTTTAAATCATTGTAGCAATTACGAGTGCTACTACGGACATAAGCTTCAACAGAATATTCAGCGAAGGTCCGGAAGTATCTTTAAACGGGTCGCCGACGGTATCGCCGACAACGGCTGCTTTGTGTGCATCGGAGCCTTTGCCGAGCGTTTGACCGCCCACTTCATAGCCTTCTTCAATCATCTTCTTGGCATTGTCCCACGCGCCGCCGGCGTTGGATTGAAAGAGGGCCATCAACACGCCGGAAGCCGTAACACCGGCCAGTAGACCGCCAAGCATTTCGGGACCGCCCAGGAAGCCGAATGCGACCGGAACGACGACCGCAAGCACCCCGGGAGCGACCATCTCTCGCAGAGAGGCCGTTGTGGAAATAGCTACACATTTTTCATATTCGGCTTTGCCCTCCGCCTTCTCAAAAATAACACGGTCTTCTTCCGACCATTTTTCAAGCTTCTCGCCTTCATTGCGGGCCATCGCATCAAGCCCGGCACGCAGTTCGGGAATATCTTTAAACTGGCGACGAACTTCTTCGATCATCGACATCGCTGCGCGTCCCACTGCTTGCATGGAAAGAGCAGAAAACAGAAAAGGAAGCATGGCCCCGATAAAAAGCGCGGCCATCACATAAGGATCCGTCACGCTGATAGAGATATTCGTTCCGGGATTAACGGCCTCATACGACGTGATAAAGGCGGCAAAAAGGGCGAGTGCAGTTAAGGCTGCAGACCCGATAGCAAAACCTTTACCGATAGCAGCTGTGGTGTTGCCAACCGCATCGAGTTTGTCGGTTCGTTCCCGAACTTCGTCGGGAAGTTCAGACATTTCAGCAATACCACCGGCATTGTCGGATATCGGTCCGTAGGCATCCACCGCCAGCTGAATTCCGGTATTGGAAAGCATACCCACCGCAGCAATGGCAATACCGTACAGACCGGCGAAGTGGAAGGCCCCGATAATAGCCGTAGCGATAATAATAATCGGAATAGCTGTTGAGATCATGCCCACGCCCAAACCGGCAATAATGTTCGTTGCGGTACCGGTAACGGACTGCTCTACAATAGATTTGACGGGGTTGGTACCGGTGCCGGTATAATGTTCGGTGATCAACCCGATCAGCAGTCCCGCTGCCAACCCGAAGATGGTAGCAAAAAACACCCCGTTCGGCGTGTACGTAATGTCATTGAATACCCAGGTTTCGGGCAGCATCCAGTGGATGATGAGGTAGGAAGCTACCAGCATCACGGCGGCAGAAGTAAATTCGCCAATGTTCAGTGCAGACTGTGGATTTCCCCCTTCTTTTACGCGTACAAAGAACGTGCCCAGGATGGAAGTGAGAATACCCACTCCGGCCAGTACGAGTGGTAACAATACGGCGTTTAATCCACCGAAAGCATTGGTTTCCGCAAATCCCGTAAGTCCTATGAAGGCCGCCCCCAGTACCATTGCTCCGATAATAGAGCCTACATACGATTCAAAAAGATCGGCCCCCATTCCGGCAACATCGCCGACGTTATCGCCGACGTTATCGGCTATAGTAGCAGGATTCAGCGGGTGGTCTTCAGGAATTCCGGCTTCCACTTTTCCCACGAGATCAGCACCCACATCGGCTGCTTTCGTATAAATTCCGCCCCCGACACGAGCAAAAAGAGCAATAGACGATGCACCAAAAGAAAATCCGGTTACAACCGCCAGTACTCTTTTAACACTTTCAGCTGTACCGACACCAAATTGACCGCCAAAAAAGAGGAAGAGAATACCGAGTCCCAATACTCCCAAACCTACGACCCCGAGTCCCATCACAGAGCCCCCGGCAAAAGCGATGTTCAGTCCTTCTCCGAGGCTGCTGCGTGCGGCATTGGTTGTGCGCACATTTGCCTTGGTGGCCACTTTCATACCTATGAATCCGGCCAGCCCTGAACAGATGGCTCCCAGAATAAATGAAATGGCAACCATCCAGCTTGAAAGCTGAGGGTCAGCGCTCCAACCGAGGATGACCGCTACCACAACCACAAAGACGGCAAGAACCTTGTATTCTGCTTTGAGGAAAGCCATTGCTCCCCTGGAAATATGGGAACTGATGGTCGCCATTTTTTTGGTTCCCACTTCTTGTTTTGAAACCCAGGATGATTTAAAAAAGGTATATAGCAGTGCTATAACACCACTGAGCGGGATTAAGTAGGTTAGTAATGTATCCATATCTTATTTAGTTAATTGTTGGATTAGTTAAAGTTATTCATCGCTTCATCGATCCCATCCCTGACAAAGGTAAAACTGGCATCGATCGCATTATCGATGGTTGAAGTCATAATGTCCTGCTCTTTTTCAGTAAAAGGGGAGAGAACATACTGTACTTGCCGTCCCCTCGGAAAATCATTTCCAATCCCGATGCGCAAGCGGGGAAAAGCATCTGTTCCCAATTTTTGAATAATATCTTTAATCCCGTTATGCCCCCCTGCGCTGCCCCCGGGACGCAGGCGAATGGTACCCAACTCTAAATCGAGATCATCGTAGCACACCAGGCAGTTCACGGTACCCTCTTTGTACCAGTGAAGCAATTTTTGCACGGCATCTCCACTGTTATTCATATAGGTGGTAGGCTTTGCCAGGTAGACATTCTGTCCCGCATGGCGCCCTTTACCAACATGAAAAGGGCCCTTTCCGGGCCCCATTCTCACTGACATTGCCTCGGCCAGCTTATCAATGAATGTAAATCCAATATTATGACGCGTACCAGCATACTTGCGTCCGGGATTTCCCAGACCTACGATAACAGGCATAACGCAATCACGCTGGTTTGGTCAAAATTACTGTTCGGTTTCGTCTTCCGCGCCTTCTTCGGATTCTTCTCCTTCGGCCGCTTCTTCTCCTTCTTCGAGTTCTCCTTCGACCGGTTCCTCGCCTTCTTCAAGCTCTTCTTCGCTTGGCTCTTCGGTAATAAGGGAAGAGGTAAGCAGTTCTTCGGATTTTGGAGGACGAATAGTGACAATTGTTCGACTGAGATCGTCCAGCGGGGTAATGCCTTCAAGTTCGAGATCGCTCACGTGCAGCGAATCCCCGATCTTCAGGTCACTGACATCCACGCTATACACGCCCGGGATAAGATCAGGCGTTACACGTATTCGTAAAATATGCAACGGCTGGAAGATGCGTCCGCCCCCCTCGGTTACCCCTTCGGGTGTTCCTTCAAGGTGAATCGGTACGCTGATTGTCACTTTATAATCATCAGCCAGTACATAAAAGTCCACGTGCACCGGGCGATCCGTCAGCGGATGAAATTCAACCTCCTTGAGAAGGGTCTTGTAGGTTTCGCCGTCAACATCTATTTCAATAATCTGGCGTTTACTAACCGACAGTATTTTTTCGAGTTCAAGTTCGTCAATAGAAAAATGAACGTTTTCATCCACTTTTGGCCCGTACAGCACGCTGGGTACCCGCATAGCATCACGAAGCGCATCAGCGGCCCTGCGACCGGTTTCTCTTACTTTTCCTTCCAATGTAACAACTTCAGGAGTAGTCATAATTCTGTTAAGTTAGTTTTTACCACTAAGCACAAAATCACCTAATGTGACTTCACTGTATACGCATGCTGTCTTTCAGACAAGGTTAATCGTTATTCATTATTCATTTCAGTAAATACCCGCTAACGCGGATGGTAATGAATGAGTGCTTTCGTGTTTTTGTGGTTGCCAGGTTAATCGTCAAAAAGTGCGCTTATTGTATCGTTGGTATGGATACGTTGTATCGCTTCCGCAAAAATACCGGCAACGCTAAGTACCTTGATTTTATTCGAAGGCTTGCGCAGCGGTACGGTATCCGTTACCAAAAGCTGATCAATAGGTGAATCTTCAATTCGCTGATACGCAGGTCCCGATAAAATGGGATGCGTACAGGTTGCAATGATATTTAACGTTCCGCGTTCCCTTAATGCGGAGGCAGCGTTGGTAAGCGTACCCGCCGTGTCGATGAGGTCGTCAACGATCAGTACGTTTTTACCTTCTACCTCCCCGACGATATTCATAACTTCAGCCACATTTTGCTTGGGACGCCGCTTGTCGATAAAGGCGAGTCGCGCTCCGAGGCGTTTTGCATAAGAGCGGGCCATTTTCAGGCTGCCCACATCCGGAGCTACCACCACAAGGTTTTCAATCGGGTGTTCGCTAAAATGATCAATAAACAACCGGCTGGCATATAAATGATCAACCGGTATGTCAAAAAAACCCTGAATCTGGGCCGCGTGCAAATCCATGGTCAGGATCCGGTCGGCTCCCGCTTCCGTCAGCAGGTTCGCCATCATTTTGGAAGCAATGGAGACCCGCGGCTGATCTTTACGATCCTGCCGTGCATAACCGAAATAGGGGATGACCGCGGTTACCCGCTTGGCTGATGCCCGCTTGGCAGCATCCAATAGCAGCAGTAGTTCTATAATGTTGTTGCCCGGCGGGGGGGTGGATTGCACCACAAAAATATCTTCGCCGCGAATGCTCTGTTCATACTTTACATAGAGTTCGCCGTCTGAAAAAGGTTTGATCGTAACCTCCCCCAGTGAAGTACCGTACTGTTCCGCAATAGCCCGCGATAAAGCTAAGTTACTGCGTCCGGCAAATATGGCTAAGGGTGTATCCAACGGAGCGGAATTCAGAAGTTCGGTTTATAAAAGAAAAGGATGGCTTTGCAGTCATCCTTTATATTTGTGATATCAAATGTTGCCCGGGGAGGATTCGAACCCCCACTGACGGTACCAAAAACCGCTGTCCTGCCATTAGACGACCGGGCAATCAGACCCCTTTTTTAACAGATTCAGATAATAGGGATTTACCTGTTTTAAATCAAGGAGAAATCGCATTTTTAAAGACAAAACATTTCTGACAATGACCCGTCTTGCAGTAGTTGCGTAACTGGTGGATGGTTCCCAGTTTTTGGGAGTAGCAGTCGGGATCGATCGCTGTCTTGTGAAGTGCCTTAAGCAGGGATTGCGGCAGGGGAACGCGGTGTGTTTGCCATAAATGCCAGCTTTTATTTTTTAACTTCTCGGAATAGAACAGGTTGCCAAGTGTATAAAGAGCCGGCAAAAACACGACTCCGAAAAGGATTGAAGACCGTTCTTTGCCAAGTGATGGGGTGATATCGATTGATCCTACAAGTTTGTCCCATAGTTTAAGGGGTTCTCCCAGCATCCATTGTTCGAAAGGGAGATGGTAAAGATGCCATAGCCCCAGTGCGGCCTGCTGGATGCGATGTTCGGGGTGGTTGTATGGCCGGCATCCTCGGTGGTTCCAATGAAACGGAGGAGAAGGCCCGTTATCCGCCAAAATACCCGAAACCGCAAGAGCATCATTCCGCAAATCCCCGGCAGAGGAATAGGATTCGATTCGATCAAAGAGCCGCCGGCCGAGTCTGCGCATCGGTTTACGGTTGTGAGAAATTCCCAATCCGTCAAAAAAAGCGATACACAACAGCTTCAGCCAGGCGCGGGAAGGGGACAGAGATGGATCATAAAATGTTAGCAGATCATTAACTTTTTGTTCGAAATATTCTTTATGCGCTTTTTCAAGCTGTATGAGAAAAGCCTCTTCTGAAATAAACGAAAGATATTTGGCACAAGACAACTGTGGATGTTTAAGATACCGGAGAAGAAATGATTCCAGCGGTTTGAATAGATATGGCCCCAGCCAGAGTGTGGGAACAACCGACTGGTCATGACGCCGGACTGTTCCGGCGGTTTCTTCAAACACCACGTGTAAAATGACATTATTATAGCGGGGATCCTGCCTGTGGGCATGCGATTGCCAGTCAGACAGCTTCCAGTGAATTTCCACATCGCCGTACCAACGCAGGTTGCCAATGGTGATTTCAGCGCTCTCGAAATCAGGGCCGTCTGTCTTATTGAGGCTGCCCGGGCAGCGAACCTGTACTTTCTGTCCGGAAACCGTGTACAATTGTTGTCTGTCAAAGCGACCGGTTTCCCAGATCCAGTGGAGTAACTTTTCGTGATATGAGGGTTGGCTACCGCTCATTGATAAGCTCTTGCTCAGTCAAATCAATGCGCTCGGTAGCTTCATACAGGTCCGGGATGTTTTGCTTCAGTCCATCATGTACGTTTTTCCGAATATGATGTAGTTTTACCCGGCCTTTCCGGTTGGCCCTGTTACGCCGACGTTCCATCCAGTCGGTGAGCTCGTCAGCTTGTCCGGTTAACCAGGCCCGGTTTTGTCGCCCGCTTTTGGGAGTCAGCAAAACCCCGAGTGTGACCCCGCCGATAAATGAACCGGTGGCCAGAAGGAGGGAGTTGAAGATAGATTTCTTAATCATAATGAATCTCTTTTTAATGAATGTTATCTTGTTGGGAATACTATATATTCCATTCTTATGGTTATAATGTATCAAATACATCTTAAATTATAAATAGTGATTCAAAATAATTTCAGTCTAAAGAAGACATTATATGGTTGATTCAGATAATCTAATCCTCATGACGAACGATCGAATTAACCGTTCTCTGAAACGAATGGGCCACGAGATCATTGAAAGGAATAAGTCCGATTATCCTATCGCACTCTTTGGAATTAACCAGCGCGGTTTAGCCGTAGCAAAGGAATTAGGCAGGGTTTTGTCGGATATAATCAATCATGAGGTTAAAGTTGTTCCGTTGAATTTGGAAGCAGATTCGCCGGCCGAAGAAAAATGGAGGGAACGTACATACGAAAAGCAGCATTTTATCGTTCTTGTAGATGACGTTATCTTTTCGGGACGAACGATGTTCCGTGCACTGACAGCCACGGTCAACCAATTGGAGCCTGCTGAAATATATACAGCCGTCCTCATTGATCGGGGGCATCGTAAATACCCGGTAAAAGCAGAATTTTATGGAATGAAACTGCCGACCAAGCTTGATGAACATGTAGCGGTGATGGTCAAAAAAGGCAAAGTACAGGAAGTTCAGCTGACTTATGAAGGCGATGTTTCATAGTTGTTTTTTTTTATCGTATTTTAAACTGCTAACTGACTCTGACGTAAACAATAACAATAAATTTGAAATGCGCAAATATGTTCCCCTGTTTGTTTTTGTATGGCTGATGCTGGGCTTTATGAGACCCGTATCGGGACAGGAAGCGATCAGGATAAGTGAACTTCTTAAAGATGACGGTGATATTTCTATTCAGGATATTTCCAGGATAGATAAAACCGTTGTTGTCGCCGATACGCTTGATGGCTGGCAGGCCAGCTGGGTAGGGGGAATCAATGGGGCGCAGGCCGCTTATAATAACTGGAGTCAGGGGGGGACAAACACCATTAGTGTTACCGGCTCTACCGTCTTTAATCTTAAGTTTCGCAAAGAGCGATTTGCCTATGCGTTGGATACCAATCTGCGATACGGCAAAGCGAGAATTGAAGATGAAGGGACCCGAAAGACGGACGACCGGGTGGCTATTAATAACAAGTTCAGCTATCTCTTCAATAATGATAAATGGAGTGCATTCGCCAACATCAATTTTAGCACACAGTTTGACAAGGGGTTTGATTACAGCGTTCCGGATACCGTCCAGCCCCGGTTGATTTCCAAGATCTTTTCACCGGCCTATTTTACTCAGATTACAGGTATCGCTTTTACGCCGGCTGACTATTTTTCTTTACAGGCGGGTATGGCCATGAAAGAGACGATCATAGCTGATACCTCTTTGTCCGAACGTTATGGTTTGGGCGCGGGGGAAAGATTTCGTTTTGAGCCGGGTTATTCAACGGCTATGTTTTTTGAAAAAGAGTTGTTCAGCAATGTACGTCTTATCAGTTCGGTAGAAACATTTACCAACCTGCAGCGTAATTTATCAAGCACCGATGTCCATTTTTCCAATGAACTGGTCGGCAAGATAAATAATTTTATGAATATGTCTTTCCAGTATGTCACAATCTATGACGATGACTACTCCAAAAAGGTGCAGGTAAAGCAGGTCTTGTCCGCCGGGATATCGGTTTCTATTTTATAGAGATCTTCATAAAACCGGTCCCCTTTCAATCCACATCAAATTCAATGCCCTGGGCCAGCGGCAACTCATCACTCCAGTTGATCGTGTTGGTTTGCCGGCGCATGTACGCCTTCCATGCATCCGACCCGGATTCACGTCCCCCGCCCGTTTCTTTTTCGCCCCCGAAAGCCCCGCCGATTTCGGCACCGCTCGTACCGACATTAATGTTGGCAATGCCGCAATCGGAGCCCCGGGCACTTAAAAACGTTTCCGCTTCGCGGAGATTCAGGGTAAACATAGAAGAGCTGAGTCCCTGTCTGACGTTATTGTGCAGGGCAATGGCTTCATCAAGATCAGCGTATTGAATCAGGTACAGAATAGGAGCGAAGGTTTCTTCCTGTACGATATCCCAGTCATTTTGCGCGGTGACGATAGCCGGACGCACATAATGGCCCTCAGCCAGTTGGTTTTTGTCTAATACCTGGCCGCCGTAAACAAGCTCGCCGCCTTCTTTTTGTACTTCTTCCAGGGCCTTCTGCATATTGTCCACGGCCTGTTGATCGATCATGGGACCTACCAGCGTGTCGTTATCCAACGGGTTTCCGATGATTATATCCCGGTAGATTTCCACCAGGCGTTCTTTCAGGCTGTCGAAAATTTCTTCATGGATAATCAGTCTTCGCGTCGACGTGCAACGCTGACCGCAGGTGCCCACCGCGCCGAATGCAATTGCACGGGCGGCCATCTCAAGATCGGTATCTTTCGAGACAATGATGGCATTGTTTCCACCCAGTTCAAGAATCGTTTTACCCAGACGTGCGGCAACGGTTTTAGCCACTTCCCTGCCCATTCGGATGGAACCGGTAGCGGAAATAAGGGGGATACGCTCATCGCTGCTCATCCATTCGCCCACTTTACGGTCTCCGGTGACCAGGTTGAAGATCCCTTCCGGCAAATCATTGCGTTTCAGCACCTTGGCAATAATATTTTGCACTGCAATGCCACACAGAGGAGTTTTCTCGGAGCCTTTCCAGATCATAACGTTGCCGGCGACGGCTGCTATCATGGCATTCCAGCTATACACGGCTACCGGAAAGTTAAAAGCAGAGATAATGCCGGTAAGCCCCAGCGGATGCCACTGTTCGTACATACGGTGCCGGGGACGCTCGGACGGCATGGTTTTTCCATATAGCATCCGTGACTGACCCACGGCAAAGTCGCAGATATCAATCATCTCCTGGACTTCTCCCAATCCCTCTTGGTAAATCTTGCCCATTTCGTAGGTAACCAGCCGCCCTAAATATTCTTTACGTTCGCGCAGTTCCAGTCCAATTTGGCGTACAATATCCCCGCGTTTAGGCGCTGGTATCATACGCCATTCCTTGAACGCCTCCCGGGCTGTTTCGATTACTTGTTCATATTCCTCGCGGGTGGTAACCGTGACATCAGCGATTTGAGTATTGTCGATGGGCGTGTAGCTGGCAACCTTTTCTTTCGCACCTGATCCCAGAAACTCCTGTCCCGTGCTCGTTCCCGAATTCGTGCCCTCGATACCCAGTTTTCTTAAAAAATCCATAAACTGTTTCTTTTTTTCTATTGGCTTTACGTAAAGATAAGGATACTTTTTGTGTTTTGAAGCCAAAGCTGTTTAATTAATGCGGGATGTTAACAAAAGTGTTAAGATAATTTCCATGAACTCTGTTTCAAACCGTCAGCTCACACTCCTCAGAAAATTAAACCAAAAAAAATATCGCTATGAAAAGCGTCTTTTTTTAATTGAGGGAGCCCGGGCAGTCCGCCAGGTTGCAGGGAATAATACGATCGAAATCGAGACTTTGTTTTTTGACAAAGCTAAGCATTATTGGTCAGAAGACGAGTGGAAACAGCTGATCAGCCATATCGACTCGGCCGTAATAGATAAAGAGCATTTTGCCGGCGTTTCTGATACGGATAATCCCCAGGGTGTGCTGGCAATGTGCCGCATGCCCGAAGAGCAGCCGATCACAAAGATGGGTGCTACAGAAGGGGTCATTGTGGCGCTGGATGCTATCCAGGATCCGGGGAACCTGGGCACTATGATTCGTACGGCCTCGTGGTTTGGGGCAGCCGGAATGCTTTGCGGAAAGGGTACGGTGGACCTGTTCCATCCCAAAGTTGTGCGAAGCACCGCTGGAGCGACCGGTACGGTTCCGCATAGTAACGGAGAACTGTCAAAACTATTGACTGCTTTTGAGGGGCTGGGCTGGAGAATTATATTGCTCAATAAGAGCAAAGAATCCGTTTCCATCTCTACGATCGATCCGCGGGTGAAAACGGTTATTGTTGTCGGAAACGAAGGGCACGGTATCGATAGCCGATTGATGAGTGACACGCGGCTGCAGGCTGAAATAGCGCCGGCAGGACCGCAGCCCAAAGTGGAAAGTTTAAATGCTGCTGTTGCTGCTTCGATTGTGCTGTACCACCTTGCCGGCGAGGAATAATGCTAAAAAAGCGAAACGCTATTATTTGTTAAAAAAACACTCCAGTTCGGCACTGGCTTACAATAATCCTCAAAAGGATCTCATCGACCCGGTTCAAAATAAGAGGGCCTGTGGGGTAACTCCCGGAATGACGAGCAATCAGTTATGAAAAATACGAGCTACCCAAAAGGTAGATGCCGGGCCGCAATCCATCCGGTAGTCCAGGCCGACTGAAAGTTATAGCCGCCGGTAATCCCGTCGATATTCAGCACTTCGCCGGCAAAATACAGACGGGGCCGGATGGTACTCTCCATAGTCCCCGTATTGATTTCCGTGAGCGGCACGCCGCCGCTGGTTACAAATTCATCTTTATAGGTGGTTTTTCCCTGGATCTCGTAGCGTGCACCGGTAAGCTGCTGGGCCAGGTGATGTATCTGGTTGTTCGAAAGCTCAGCCCAGCGCTGCCCATTGTCAATACCTGTGAGTGCAACAAACCGTTTCCAAAGCCGGTTGGGAAGGGCAAAACGGTCTTGCTTGTTGACCAGCTTTCGGGCGTTATAATCCCGCAGCTCATACAGTATTCCCCGCACGTCCTCTTCGTTTTTGGGAGGCACCCAGTTAACGCGAATCGTAAACCGGTACTCTTTGTCGTACAGGTACCGCGCTGCCCATGCTGAAGTTTTGAGCACGGCGGGACCACTGAGTCCCCAGTGCGTGATAAGAAGGGGACCTTGATGTTGAAAGTTCGTGCCATCGATCGTTACGGAAGCTTCCTCAAGGGAAATGCCCGCCAAATCTTCAAAAATTTTGCGACGAAAGTTAAAGGTGAACAGCGAGGGGACCGGGTCAACAATGGTGTGACCGAGGTCGCGGATCCAGTCATATGTTCGGCTTCGGTTCGAGCCGCCGGTAGCAATGACGGCCGCATCAGCGTGGATGGATTTTCCATCTCTGAGATCTATGGTATAACGATTATTTTCGATGGGGGTAATCGCACCGACCCGGGACTTTATACGTATTTCCACGCCCTGTTTTCGGGCTTCTTTTTTTAAACAGCTGATAATCGTGGCGGAGTCGTCGGTGACAGGAAACATGCGTCCGTCTTCCTCGGTTTTCAGATCAACGCCGCGGTCGTTAAACCAGGTTACCGTATCCCGGGCCTGAAATTGCTCGAACGCCCAGCGTAGTTCTTTCCCGCCCCGCGGGTAGGCCATGGATAGCGTTTCCGGATCGAAACAGTGGTGGGTTACATTGCAGCGTCCTCCCCCGGAGATGCGCACTTTCGACAACACCTCCCGGCTGCGCTCAAAGAGGATCACGCGGAGGCCGGGATAAAGGCGTGCGGCATTTACCCCGGCGAAAAAACCGGCTGCGCCCCCGCCAATGACGGCCAATGTGTTATTGCTCATCTGTTACTCCGGTATAATTTACACTTCAACGTATTCGGATTGCACGGTTTGCCCGAAGAAGGTGGCAGCATGATGGTCGAACAATTCGGGAGCATCGGTTGTCAAAAACCGGCGGGTACCGTCTTGTGAGCAGTGTTCATCAATTTCCGGGTGACGTTGCAGATAATTCTGCAGGCTTGCGGCCACAATAGGACCCTGACTGAGCAGGGAAATATCCGCATCCAGAAGCTTGTGAATTTTGGGTTTCAACAGGGGATAGTGCGTGCATGCCAGCAGCATCGTATCAATAGTGGCGGATTGCTGCTGTAGCTGGCTCAGGTATTTTTTTACAAAATAATCGGCTCCCGGATGGTTGTGTTCCCCGTTTTCCACCAGGGGGACCCACATCGGGCAGGCTTGCTGATAGACGGACAGCCGGGGAAACTGTTGCTTGATTTCGATCTTATAGGAATCAGACTGAACTGTTCCGGTCGTCCCCAGCACCCCCACGTGTCCCGTATCGGAGTGCAGGCCGATGACTTCTGCGGTGGGTCTGATAACCCCCAGGACCCTTTTTGGCGGTGCCAAACCGGGTAAGTCCCGCTGCTGAATCGTGCGCAGCGCCTTGGCAGAGGCGGTGTTGCAGGCCAGGATGACCAGGTGGCACTGCTGCGCGAAAAGGTACTTGACACACTGCAGCGTAAACCGGTAGATGGATTCGAACGATCGATTGCCATACGGCGTGCGCGCGCTGTCGCCCAGGTAGAGATAATCGTAAGAGGGAAGCCGGCGGACGATATCTTTCATGACGGTAAGTCCGCCCACCCCGGAATCAAATATACCGATGGGAGCTTTTTTTTTACTCATGCAAGCAAGAAGGTCAGATGATTATGAGGTATATAATAGGCAGAAGGTAGGAAATCGTTCAGTAAAAATTAAAAATTGTATATGAGAAGCTAAGAAGCATCGAAGTTCACTATTTAATGGAACGCAAAGGACGCATCCCAATCCAAGGTCCTCGTTTCTCATTTGTCAATTCTCAATTCCTAATTC